>NZ_JAGYWT010000260.1:0-3438 GCF_019279095.1 Microbacterium sp. BF1
AACGGCAAGCACGTCCTGATCGTCGAGGACATCATCGACTCCGGCCTGACCCTCAGCTGGCTGCTGGAGAACTTCGGATCCCGCGGAGCCGAGTGGGAGTTCTGGGGCGTGGCCGAGGCCGCGATCATCAACGGCGAAGACCCGGCGACGACGTGGCAGAAGCTCGTCGACGACGTGACCGCCGCGATCAAGTAACAGCCAGAACACGGACTCTGCCGGGGTGGGCCTTCGCCCGCCCCGGCAGGATCATGACGAGGATGACATGACAGACACCGACGAGCGCACAGCTCCTCCGACCAGACGTCAGCGCCAGGCCGCGAAGATCGCGGAGGCCGCAGCCGGACCGATCGGCTGGATGCTGCTGAAGATCCTCCTGCTGGCCGTCGTCGACGCGATCGCGCTCTACGCCGCTTTCGTGCTCTTCGCCCAGCGGGAGTGGTTGATCCTCGGCATCGTCGTGGCGGTCGCCGTCCTCGTCAACTACATCTACTTCTCCCGCAAGCGCATCGCCGCGAAGTACCTCACTCCCGGGATCATCTTCCTGGTCATCTTCCAGGTGTTCACGCTGCTCTACACCGGGTACATCGGGTTCACGAACTACGGCACAGGCCACAACGGCACCAAGGACCAGGCGATCTCCTCCCTCCTCGCCTCGGCGCAGGAGCGGGTCGAGGACTCGCCGACCTATCCCGTGACGGTCGTCGAGCAGTTCGGCACCTACGGTCTGCTCGTGACCGACCCGGAATCCGGCGACGCGCTCCTCGGTACAGCGCAACAGCCGCTGGAAGAGGTCGACGCCCGGTTCGAAGACGGCACGGCCGTCGCCGTCGACGGGTGGACCACGCTTCCGCTCGCGACCGTCTTCACGCTCTCCGAAGAGCTCGAGAAGCTGTCGGTGCCGTTCAGCGACGACCCGAACGACGGCAGCCTGCGCGCCCCGGACGGGCAGAAGGGCTACCTGTACGTCTCGACGCTGGAGTACGACGAGGCCGCAGACACCATCACCGACACCACGACAGGGACCGTCTACTCCGATACGGGCGACGGGGCCTTCACCGCCGAGGGTGGCGAGCAGCTGCTCCCCGGTTGGCAGACGACCGTCGGCTTCGACAACTTCATCCGCGCCGTCACCGACTCCTCCATCCGCGGACCGCTCATCTCGGTAACCCTCTGGACGTTCGCGTTCGCTCTGATCTCGGTCGCGACGACGTTCTTCCTCGGCCTTCTCCTGGCCCTGGTGTTCAACAACACCCGCATGCGGTTCCGCAACGGCTACCGCATCATCCTGATCCTCCCGTATGCGTTCCCCGCGTTCCTGTCGGCGCTCGTCTGGGCCGGAATGATGAACGAGAGCTTCGGCTTCATCAACCAGGTGATCTTCGGCGGGGCCGAGATCCCGTGGCTCACCGACCCCGCCCTCGCGAAGGTGTCGGTGCTGCTGGTGAACCTGTGGCTCGGCTTCCCGTACATGTTCCTCGTCTGCATGGGCGCCCTGCAGGGCATCCCCGAGGATGTGAACGAAGCCGCGGTGATGGACGGTGCGAACCCGTGGCAGGTCTTCCGCCGGATCAAGCTGCCGCTGCTGCTGGTCACCGTCGCACCGCTGCTGATCTCGTCCTTCGCGTTCAACTTCAACAACTTCAATCTGATCTACATGCTCACCAAGGGGGGCCCGCGCTTCAGCGACGTGTCCATCCCCGTCGGGCACACCGACATCCTCATCTCGATGGTCTACAAGGTGGCCTTCACGGGGCAGACGCGTGACTACGGTCTGGCCTCTGCCTTCACGATCCTGATTTTCATCGTGGTCGCCACGATCTCGATCATCAGCTTCCGCAAGACCAAGGCCCTCGAGGAGCTGAACTGACATGAGCACCACCAGCCCCACCACCGAGCGATCCGCCGCCACTCGCTCCACCGACGGCGTGCAGAGCCTCGCCCCCCGCCGTCGCAGCTTCGGCGCCTGGTTCGCCGACACCGGATGGCGCCACCTCGTGGCGATCGTCGTGAGTGCTTTCGCCCTGTTCCCCCTGCTGTACGTGATCTCCGCCTCGCTGAACCCGAAGGGGACGCTGACGGGATCGAACCAGCTGTTCTCCGCGATCGGGATCGACAGCTACGTGCGCATCCTGAGCGACCCGCAGAACCCCTACGGCACGTGGTTCCTCAACACGCTGCTGATAGCGGTGGTCACCGGAGCGGTCACCGTCTTCATCGGCGCATGCGCGGCATATGCCTTCTCGCGCATGCGGTTCGCCGGGCGCCGTGTGGGGCTCGTGACGATCGTGGTCGTGCAGATGTTCCCGCAGCTGCTCGCCGTGGTCGCCATCTTCCTGCTCATGTCGACACTGGGGGACTGGTTCCCCGCGATCGGTCTGAACACCCACACCGGTCTGATCCTGGTGTACCTCGGGGGAGCGCTCGGGGTGAACACGTACCTGATGTACGGCTTCTTCAACACGATCCCGAAGGAGATCGACGAGGCGGCGCGCATCGACGGCGCCGGTCACGCGCGCATCTTCTTCACGATCATCCTGCGTCTGGTCGCTCCTATCCTCGCGGTGGTCGGGCTCCTGTCGTTCATTGGCACGGTCAACGAGTACGTGATCGCGAGCGTCATGCTCGTCGACGTGGATCAGCAGACCCTTGTCGTCGGACTCACCAAACTCGTGGCGAACCCGCGCTACGCGGACTGGTCGGCCTTCTCCGCCGGTGCGGTGATGGCGGCGATCCCGGTGATGATCCTCTTCCTCTTCCTCCAGAAGTACATCGTCGGTGGGCTGACCGCCGGAGCGACCAAGGGCTGAGCGCTTCCTGCGGGTGTCGCCTCGGCGACGCCCGCAGCCGCGCGGGCGGTTCTCCCGCTCTCTTGTCTCGCATGCTACCTTGTCATGCATGACAGCCGATGTCGGCGCCCAGATGCGCAAAGGAGTGGTCGAGTACTGCGTGCTCGGCCTGCTCGCGCGGGAGCCTATGTACGGATGGCAGCTGGCTGAGGCTCTCACCGGCGCCGGCCTGATCGCCAGCATCGGCACGCTCTATCCGCTGCTGGGGCGGCTGCGTGACAACGGCTGGGTCAGTACGTTCGATCAGCCGTCCGAGTCGGGCCCGGTGCGCAGGTACTACCGGCTCACCGAGGTCGGCGTCGATCAGCTCGAGCGATTCCGCGCCCAGTGGGCACCGTTCGCCCGTGTCGTCACGGGCATCGTCGGAGAGGGACGATCATGACCGAAACCACCGCCGTCGCCCTGCGAGAGGACTTCCTCACACGACTCGATGTGGCGATGCGCGGATTGCCGCACGGCATCGCAGTCCGCTGGGCTACTTGCTCAAGGACCGCGTCGCCGATGTCTCCGAGTTCCTCGCCTCCGTGCAGCGGATCTCCGAGGGGGCCACCGTGCTCGACCCCGAGGTCGTCGCGCAGCTGCTGACCCGTCG
>NZ_JAGYWT010000261.1:0-3394 GCF_019279095.1 Microbacterium sp. BF1
CTCGTCGCGGCCGGCTCGCTGAGCCCGCGTGGGGTCAGCTCGTGGCGGGAGAGGTGTCGACTGCGGCATCCTCGTATTCTCCCCCGTGCGGTCGCTGCGCACCTCGATCGGTGGTGGATTCGTCCGCACCACTCTTTCCCGGCCACCACATCCGATCCCCGACGATCGCGAAGATCGCAGGGACCACGAGGGTGCGCACCACGAAGGTGTCGACGAGCACGCCGATGCCGACGATGAGCCCGATCTGTCCGAGAGTGACCAGCGGCAGCAGCCCGAGGGCGGCGAACACCGCTGCGAGCACGACACCGGCGCTGGTGATCACGCCGCCCGTCGCCGTGAGCGCTCGGACCATCCCCTGGCGCGTGCCGACCGTCCGCGCCTCCACGCGCGCCCGGTGCACCAGGAAGATCGTGTAGTCGATTCCGAGCGCCACCAGGAACAGGAACGACAGCAGCGGCACCTGCAGGTCGAGGGCATCCCATCCGAACAGCACCCGGCTCAGCCAGGTGCCCGCGCCGATCGCGGCGACGGCGCTGAGGATGTTCACCAGGAGCAGCAGCACGGGTGCCACCAGGGAGCGCAGCAGCACGATCAGGACGAGCAGACTCACCGCGAGCACGAGCGACGGCCCGACCATCAAGGGCGGCGCCTACCCGATCAGCACGCAGTCCTTCCGCGCCGGGCAGGCGCGCGTGGCATGGTCGGCGAACTACGACGCCGACAACGCGCGGCTGACGTACGAGGTCTTCCGCCGCGACGTGGCGCAGCCCGTGTACACGACGACTGCGGACTCCACCTACTGGGTCCGCCCGCGCCTCACCTACTCGGACACCGCCGTGACCGCGGGGCAGACCTACGAGTACCGCGTGAAGGTCACCGACCCGAACGGCAACTCGACCACGTCGGACTGGACGTCGGTCAAGATCGCCGACGCGGGCACGTCGAACGCCTACAACGAGGCCATCCTCGCCTGGGCAAGCCGGCACCTGTCGGGCGGAGGGCAGCCCCGATATCGCATCGCGCAGCCCCGCACGCCGCACAGGTGAAGATGCACAGCGCATCTCGCATCACCGCGTGCCGATCATCGTGACGAGGGTGGGTCAGGGGACCTTCCGCTTCTTCTTCGTACCCCTGGGGCGAGAGTGCCTGCGATAAAATCGAGTTCTGCTCAGCCCCGTTGGCTGAGGCGGTCAGGTGCCGAGAGGCACGCTGATCCGAGGCTCGAAACCTCCGGCATCCTCAACAGACACCGGAGGTTTTTCCATGTCTTCTTCCCTGCGCGCCCATCCTCGTTCCCGGTGGTGGGCACTCATCGTCATCTCGCTCACGCAACTGGTCGTCGTCCTCGACTGCACGATCTTGAACATCGCCCTGCCCCGCGCCCAAGCTGCCCTCGGGCTCTCGGACGGGCAGCGACAGTGGGTCGTCACGGCCTACGCCCTGGCTTTCGGGGCCCTGCTGCTGCTCGGCGGCCGGATCGCCGACTACGTCGGGCGCAAGCGCGTCTTCATGATCGGCATGGTCGGATTCGGAGCGGCATCTCTGTACGGCGAGTTCGCACAGCAGGGGTGGGAACTGATCCTCGCTCGCGGGCTGCAGGGGGCCTTCGCCGCCCTCCTCGCGCCCGCCGCGCTCGCCCTTCTCACCGTCACGTTCCCCTCGGGGCGGGAGCGGAACACCGCATTCGCCGTCTTCGGAACCGTGGCCGGCACCGGCGCAGCCGTCGGGTTGCTCCTCGGCGGCGTGCTCACCGAGTTCGCCGACTGGCGCTGGTGTCTCCTGGTCAACCTCTTCTTCGTCGCGATCGGCGTGATCGGCGGCGCACTCTTCCTGACCGAGAGCAAGGCAGAGGGCGAGAACCGCTACGACGTCTGGGGTGCGATCTGCGTGACCCTCGGCCTCGGTGCGCTCGTCTACGGATTCAGCCGTGCCGAGAACGGGTGGGCCGATCCGCTGACGATCGCATTCCTCGCCATCGGGGTCGTGCTCCTGGCCGTGTTCGTCTGGGTGGAGAGCCGGGTGGCGCAGCCGCTGCTACCCCTGCGCGTCGTCGCGGACCGAGTGCGAGGCGCGGCGTTCCTGATCCAGGGAATCGCCGGTGCGATCATGATCGGGGCAACGATCTACCTGACCTTCCACCTGCAGTTCGTGCTGGGCATGGGCGCGCTACAGGCGGGCCTCGCGAGCCTGCCGCTGCCGATCGCGACCATGGTTCTGGCCCCGATCGCGACCAAGCTGCTGTCGGTGATCGGCCCACGTCCGCAGCTGGTCGTCGGACCGCTGTTCGCCGTGGTCGGGCTGTTCCTGCTCTCCGGGATCACCCCGGACGGCGCCTACTTCGTGCAGATCGCTCCGGGACTGGTGCTCCTGGGCATCGGCATGGGGTTCGTCTTCATCCCGCTGCAGAACCTAGCGCTCTCGGGAGTCGCCCCGCATGACGCGGGAGTGGCGTCGGCGGTGGCGAACTCATCGATGCAGATCGGCGGCTCGATCGGCCTGTCGGTGTTCACCGCGGTGTACGCCGCCTCCGTCGGCGGTCGCTCTCAAGCCGATCTCGCACCGCAGCAGTTGACCGACGCCTACGGGTGGACCTTCATCACCGCGTCGATCCTCATGGTCGTGGCGTCCGTCATCGCCGCGACCATGGTGCGTGGCACGAAGGAGCAGCTGCTTCCGGCGCAGGACACGCCCGTTCTCACGGCGCACTGACGTGGTGGCGCGGCATCCGTTCCGGGGCGAGGATCCCGCATCGGGAACGGATGCCACGGCACGCCTCGGACGGAATGTCGGAGGGGGTTCGTACCCTGTGAGTATGCGCATCCTGCACACCTCCGACTGGCACATCGGCCGGACGTTCCATGGCAACTCGACCATGGACGCTCTCGCCGAGGTTCTCGGAGCGCTCACCGCACAGGTTCGCGACAACGCGGTCGATGTCGTCGTCATCGCGGGAGACGTGTTCGATTCCGCCACTCCGTCCGGCGCCGCCTACACCCTGCTGGGCGATGCGCTGGTGGCCCTGCACGAGACGGGTGCCCGTGTCATTGTCACGAGCGGCAACCACGACTCGGCCGCACGGCTCGGCTTCCAGGCCCGTCTGCTCCGCGAAGGCATCCACGTGTTGACTGACCCGCTGGCGGTCGGCGTCCCCGTCACCGTCGCCGATGCGCATGGGCCGGTGCACTTCTTCGGCATTCCCTATCTCGAGCCGGGGATCGTGCGCCAGCACTGGCCCGAGGGCGATGGCTCAGGGCGTCAGCTGCGCATTATCATCGAGGCTCGCGGAGACCGTGGGCTCGCGTCGGGAGAGATCGACGAGGACATCGTGCGGCTGGTCGCCCAGAACGAGCTCGAGGAGTCCAAGGCCGCCGGCACCGGGGGAGACAACGTCTTC
>NZ_JAGYWT010000262.1:0-3390 GCF_019279095.1 Microbacterium sp. BF1
GCAGGCGTTCGGCGTTGACGGCGTCGAGGCGTTCGGGCACCTGGGTCACCACGGTCTGCGGAGCGAGGGCGGTGATGGCGCGCGCGGCGGATGCGGTCTTCAAGGCTCCGATGTCCTCCACCCGGTGCGCCAGCTGGCGCTGCAGGTTGGTGAGCTCCACGATGTCGTCGTCGATCACCGTGATGGTGCCGATTCCCGCGGCGGCCAGGGCGAGCAGGACGGGGGAGCCGAGCCCTCCCGCGCCGATGATCGTGACATGCGCGGCGTTGAGGCGGCGCTGACCTTCTTCGCCGATGCCGGAGAGCACCGCGTGCCGGGCCGTGCGGACGAGTTCTTCGGGGTCCAGCGCGGCGACCGGGGCGACGAGGGGCTGCATGGGTTCAGCGTATGCCCCCGGTTCTGGCCTGGAGCGCATCGTCGACGACCGCGAACACCTCGGGATCCCAGGTGAGCGCCCGCTCCCACGGCAGGCCGAAGGCGTCGGCGAAGAAGATGCTGTGCACGTCGTCGTCGAAGCTGTGACGGACAGCGCGGGGGAGGACCTCGCTCGGCACATCGTCCGCCCGAGCGCTCCGCTGCGACACGAGCCCGTCGTGCGGCCACAGCTGGAGCGGTTCGGACGCCGAGTGGAAGTGCCCGCCGCCGATCGCGGTGACGGCGATCGTGTCGAGCACCCCGACCTGCGTCGCATTCCACTCCCGAAGGAACCGGCGCGAGACCTGGTCGGCAGCGCCCTGCGAGTTCTCGGCGGCGTAGCTGCGCGATCTCTCCAGGATCTGGGCGGTCCCCTCGTCGCCGGCGGCCTCGTCCGCGGAGATCTCGCCGGTGAGCACATCGCCGAGCAGCGAACCCTCCCACGGGGTCCCGAGGGTGAGGAGTCGATGCACCGACGGTCCGGCCCCCTGCAGATGGCGGATCGCCGCGCGGGAGAACAGCCCGCCCATCGAGTGCGCGACGAGGTCGACGTCGGTGAAGCCGTGTTCCTCGCCGAGCCACCGCAGGAATGCGGCCAAGCGGGCACCGCCCTCGTCGATCCCGCCGACCGCGTTGACGGTCATCTCCGCGGGCAGCACGACGGGCGCATCAGCGAAACCCTGCCACCCGGCGTCTTCCCTGACCTCGCCGTCTCCGATGCGGGCGGGTGCGGTGAAGACCGCAGCGCCACGCTCGAGAAGATGAGCGCGAAGGGCGGTGAGCGTGTTGCCGGCGGCGAGGCCCGACCCGCTGGCGCGGTCGGGATCCGTGAACGGTGTCACTGCAGCACCGCCCGATACGAGAACGACAGCATCCGCCATGGTGTTCCTTCCGAAGACCTACGCGGTCAGGATAGGGCAGAACGCGGGTGCCCTGACGACGGTCGATCGGATCGCCCGTGTCGCCTCAGCGCGCGGCATCCGTCATCGAGCCGAGCTCGGACGGGTGGGTGAGTCGCCACCACTCGGACGGCGAGTCGATGCTGCCTTTGATCTGGACCCGGGCGGTGACGGTGTTCGGGCCCGCGGTCCAGGTGACGCTCCCCACGACCGAGCCGTCCCGATAGGTCGGCGGAGTCTCGATGTCCATCGTCACGGTGATCGGCGTGTCCGACCAGGTGAAGATCGATGCCGCCTCTCCGATGACCAGTCGCGCGGTGTCGCCCCACGGCGTCGAGATCGTGCCGATCTCCTGTCCTGAGGTCGCTACCGGCACCTGGTGGAAACCGGCGCGGACGCTGTCCAGAGTGGCGATCACGCTGGCGTTCACCGACTCGCGCGAGGGTCCTCCGAGCACGACACCGGTCACCGCGAGAGGGTCGGTGGTGCCCACGACGAGGGTCGCGGTGTACAGCAGGCTGTAGGTGCCCTCGCCGAGGCTGCCGGTCTTCAACCCCGTGATGCCGCTGGTTCCGAGGAGGCCGTTGGTGTTGTTGAGCGGGCCGGCGCCGGGGAGTGAGATCGATGGGGTCGCGACGATCTGAGCGATCACCGGATTCGCGGCGGCGAGCTTCCCGATCGCCATGAGGTCGGCGGGCGTGCTCGTGTTGCGGGGGCTGATCCCCGTGGGCTCGGTGATCGTCGTGCCCGTCAGGCCATGGGCGGCGAGCCAGTTGCGCGTCGCGCCGAGGAACGCGCTCTGCGATCCGAAGATCCGGGATGACAGCGCCTCGGCGTAGTTGCTCGCCGAGGGGATCAGCATGGCGGCCAGGGCATCGCGCAGCGACATCGAGGTGCCGGTGGGCATGGGGGCGATGGTCGCCCCCATCACGTAGTACCTGTCGTAGAGGTCGTGATCGGATTTGTCGAACGTGATCGTCGGTCCGGGGTCTTCTGCGGAGGCGAGCGGGGAGGCCTCGAGGATGACCAACGCGGTGATGAGCTTCGTGATGCTCGCGATGGGGAGCGGCTCGCCGGTGCCGCTCGACGTCCAGATTCCACTCGCCGACTCGCCCAGGTAGGCGTCCGCGCCGGAGACGCTGATCGCCGATGCGCCGACCGGGGGCGTGGCGACCGACGCCGCACCGACGGTCGGGGCCTGCGGTGTCTGTGTGGTCATAGTGGGCGCACCGACGGGAGCGGTGAGAGCCCACCCGACGTAACCGCCGGTCGCGGCCAGCAACAGGACGACGCAGACCGCCGTGATGATGAGACCCCGGCGCCTGCGCCTTCGGCGGACTACCGGATCGACGAGATCACGAGGGGAGAGGAACTCCTGCTCGTGCGTCATCAGCTCGGCGAAGTCGGACAGGTCGTCCGCCGGTGGATTCGGTGCCGTCATGGTGATAGTCATCATGTCGGACATCCGACGCACGCGGTATCGGCCATTCGGGGGACACAGGGACCGCGGCGTGTGGGAGGGGAGTGATCGGCCACGCAGAGTCGCAGAGTCGGAGATTATCGATGGATATCTCCGTATCTGCGGTAGATTCACTTCATGCAGACCTACCGGATCGCCCGTGCCGCGCAGCTGCTCGGGGTGAGCGACGACACGGTCCGTCGATGGATCGAGCAGGGGCTGCTGCCGGTCACCGATGCGGTTCCGGCCGAGATCCCCGGGGATGCCGTCGCGGCGCGAGCCGTCGCCCTCGCGGAGGAGGCGAAGAAGGCCGGAGACGTGCTCTCCAGCGCCCGCAACCGCTTCGTCGGCATCGTCACCCGGGTGCAGGTCGACGGGTTGATGGCACAGATCGACATCCAATCCGGACCGCATAGGGTCGTCTCGCTGATCTCGTCCGAAGCGGTGCGCGAACTCCAGCTCGAGGTCGGTTCGCTCGCCACCGCATCCGTGACGGAACGCGGATAGCTCATCACTCGTTTCCTCGCGTCTTGGGAGCTGGCTTCATCTCCGTTGCTCGAAGCGAATACGCAACACGAGGTCGTCCGCCCGTCTCCTTGACGTAGGGAGTCACCGACA
>NZ_JAGYWT010000263.1:0-3386 GCF_019279095.1 Microbacterium sp. BF1
TTCCACACCTCGAAACCTGCCGCATCCCACAGCCCCGCCTCGACCGCGACACCTCGTTTCAGCAGCAGCGCGGCCACCTCGTCGGCGCCGGCCTCGTGCCAGTTGACCGACGCGTGATCAGGCAGCTACCTCGAACCGGAAGAGCCACGCCCCCTGCTCGTCGAGGGCGATGTCTGTGGTCCAGGTGTCCGTACCGTCGTCGAGGGGGGAGAGTCGGTGCAGGCTCTCTTCGCCGGATGGCGACGTGAGCCGGAGGTGCACGCCGATCATGTCGTGCCCCTCACGGAACGCGATCACGCTGAACGGAACGATCTCCCCGACGAAGGCCTTCGGCGCGAATCCGCCCGGAACAGCCGGGGAAGGATCGAGCAGAGGGATGCGGGTCGTCCGCAGCGCACCGGGGGCATCCGCTTCACCCAGGGCGCGCGCCGGGATCTGAGCGGGGCTCCGAAGAGCCGAGGACCGAGTACCAGCACGTGCAGCCACCTCCCGAATGTACCGCGCGGACGTGGTCGCGGGTAGCGCGCCGCGTGGTGCGTCGGGAGCAGGGGTCATTCGACGCGGAACAGCCTCATCGAGGTTCCGGACACCGGCAGCACATCACCCGGCGCGAAGACCTCTTGCTCGTCGGACGGGCGCTCGTGGGCGCTCGACCACAGCGACACGAAACGAGTCGCGCCTTCGATCTCTTCGGGGAGACGCACATCGATCGGTGATTCGGTGCCGTGCACGATGAGCAGGATGCGGTTGTAGGCCTCGGTGTCGGGTGTGGAGGCAGCGACGTACTGCAGCGTCCGGTTCCCGGGGTCGGCCCACTTGCCCTGCTCCATCGTCTCGCCGTTCTGGTCGTACCAGTCCATCACCGAGGCGTTGGGGATGTGTTCGCCGAGTCGCGCGTAGCGGCTGGGGCGCAGCGCAGGGTTCTCCTGACGCAGGCGGATCAGCCGGGAGACATGGGCGCGCAGATCCTCCTGCCAGGGCTCGAACTCCCAGCCGAGCCAGGTCAGCGCCGAATCCTGCGCATAGGCGTTGTTATTGCCGCGCTGGGTGCGTCCGACCTCGTCGCCGGCGGTGAGCATGGGGATGCCCGCCGAGAGGAGGAGCGTGCCGAGCAGGTTGCGCATGGCCTTGCGGCGCGCGGCGAGGATCGTCGGGTCGTCGGTCGGCCCTTCGATGCCATGGTTGAACGCACGGTTCATATCGGCGCCGTCGCGGTTCTGCTCGCCGTTCGCCTCGTTGTGCTTGACGTCGTAGGAGACGAGGTCGTGGAGGGTGAAGCCGTCGTGGGCGGTGACGAAGTTCACGCTGGCGAGCGGACCACGATCCTCGCTGAAGGTGTTCGAGGATCCGGCCAGACGCGTGGCGAACCCACCGATGCCGACCGGGGCCGAGGCACGACGCGCGTAGTCGATGTCGCTCAGCCAGAAGTTGCGCACCCTGTCCCTGTAGCGGTCGTTCCACTCGTGCCACCCCGCCGGGAAGTTGCCCGTCTGCCAGCCGCCGAGGCCGACGTCCCACGGCTCGGCGATGAGCTTCGTGTCGGCGAGGATCGGGTCGGAGGCGATGGCGGTGAGGAGCGGATGCTCCGGCGTGTAGGTGTGGGCGCCGTCGCGGGCGATGGCCGTGGCGAGGTCGAAGCGGAACCCGTCGATCTGCATCTCCTGCGCCCAGTAGCGCAGGGAGTCCAGCACGAGCCTGGCCCCGGCGTCGGTGGCCGTGTTGAGGGTGTTGCCGCATCCGGTGGTGTCGATGTAGACGCCGGACTCGTCCTGGCGGTAGTAGGTGGCGTTGTCGATGCCGCGCAGGCTCGATCGAGGTCCGCCGATGCCCTCTTCGGAGGTGTGGTTGTAGACGACGTCGAGGATCACTTCGAGGCCGGCCTCATGCAGGAGCCGCACCATGCCCTTGAACTCGGCGAGGACCGCTTCGGGTCCCTCCTTGCGGGCCTCTTCGGTCGCGTACGCGGTGTGCGGCGTGAAGAAGTTGAGCGTGTTGTAGCCCCAGTAGTTGGTGAGGCCGCGCTCGAGGAGGCGAGGCTCCGGTACGAAGGCATGTACCGGGAGCAGTTCGATCGATGTGATCCCCAGGGAGCGGAAGTGCTCGATCATCGCGGGGTGTGCGAGACCGGCGTAGGTGCCGTGCAGAGCAGGCGGAACATCGGGGTGGCGCTTGGTGAGTCCCTTGAGGTGGCCTTCGTAGATGACCGTGCGATCCAGCGGGACACGGGGCTTGTGCGAGTCGCCCCAGTCGAACCCGTCGACGATGACGACCGAGCGCCACTCCTCGTAACCGTCGCCCTGTGCGAGGCCACGGGCGTACGGGTCCAGCAGCAGCGTCTCCGGGTTGAACGTGTTCCCCGGGCCGTGCGGGCCGCCGACGCGGATCGCGTAGCGGACTCCCGGCTGGAGGAGCTCGGTGGTGACCTCCCAGATACCTCCGGCAAGGCGTTCGAGAGGCACTTCGTCGGTCGCCCAGTCGAGGTCGGTGGCGTCGAAGACGACCAGTTCGATCGATGAGGCGTTCTGCGACCAGACACGGAGTGTTCCGACGCCGTCGTGCAGACGAACGCCGAGGTTGTCGAGGGCAGATCCGCCGGGCATGGCGAGGTCTCGGGACGCGGGCATGAGTACACACTAGGCGTGATGTGCCGCAGTCTCGCGCCAGGGCGTACCCGGTTCCAGGGGGGAGCACCCTCTCACTGCGGTTTCGCGAGAGAATCGAAGGATGCGGCACTATCTCGACCACGCGGCGACCACGCCCCTGCGCCCCGAGGCACGAGATGCCTGGCTGGCCGCGTCGCAGACGGTCGGCAACGCCTCCTCGACGCACGGTCCCGGGCAGGACGCCCGTCGTCTGCTGGAGGAGTCACGGGAGCGTGTCGCCGCGGTGGTCGACGCCGACCCGATCGAGATCGTGTTCACCTCGGGTGGCACCGAGTCCATCAACCTCGCGCTGCAGGGACTCTGGCACGCCCGCCCTCCGGGATCATCGGCCATCGTGCTGCCCGACGGCGAGCATCACGCGACGATGGACACGGTCGCGGCGCTCGTGGATGAAGGGGCTGAGCTGCGACGGGTGCTCGTCACCCCCGAGGCGCGGATCGATCCGGAGGAGTTCGCCGCCCTGCTACCCGGTGCCGCGCTCGCGACCGCCCTCGCAGCCAACAACGAAGCCGGGACGATCAACGATGCCCGTGCCCTCGCTGCGGCTGCAGCGGTGTCGGACGTCCCCCTCCATCTCGATGCCGTCGCCGCGCTCGGGCACGTGCCGCTGTCGTTCCGCTCCCTGCGCGGCGAGGCCGGAGGCGGCGTCGGACTCGTCGCGATGAGTCTCGCCGGACACAAGATCGGCGCCCCTGTCGGCGTCGGAGCGCTCGTCACCGCCCG
>NZ_JAGYWT010000264.1:0-3361 GCF_019279095.1 Microbacterium sp. BF1
GGCGGAGAGCGCCGCCTTGCCGACGAAGTGCTCCTTCGCGGTCACGACGACGCGTCCGAGGCCTGCCTGAGACGGCTGGGTGTCAAGGCTCAGTTCGTGCCCGTAGAGCGGCATCCCCGCTTCGAGGCGAAGGGTGTCGCGCGCGGCGAGCCCGGCGGGAACCAGGCCGTGCGGCGTGCCGGCAGCGAGCAGGGCATCCCACAGCGCCGCCGCGTCGTCAGCGGCGACGAGAAGCTCGAAGCCGTCCTCGCCCGTGTAGCCGGTGCGCGCGAGGAGGAGCGGTTTGCCGCGGTAGTTCGCCGACGCCCAGGCGTAGTACTTCTGCTCGGACCAGGGAATGCTCACGTCGGTGATGTCAGCGGTCGCGGCGAGGATGGCCTCGGCGTTCGGACCCTGTACGGCGATGAGGGCGTAGTCGTCGGAGACGTCTTCGACGTCGACTCCGCGATCGCCGAGGAACCCCGCGAAGCTGCGCTCCTCGCCCGGTGCCCGAGCGGGGAGGTCGCGCTCGACGAGCGACGGGAAATCACGGACGCGTTTCGCGAATGCCGAGTCGACGAAGCCCCGATTGCCGGCGTTCGCGATCACGAGGTAGCGGTCCTCGGCCAGCCGGTAGGCGATGACATCATCGATGATGCCGCCGCCCTCCGCGAGCAGGAGCGAGTACTTCGCCTTCCCGACCGGCATCGCCGAGATGCGGCCGGCCAGGGCATAGTCGAGGAATTCCGCTGCGGCCTCGCCCGTCACCAGGAACTCGGCCATGTGCGAGATGTCGAAGATGCCCGCGCTCTCGCGCACGGCGTGGTGCTCGGCGAGGTCGGACGTGTAGCGCACCGGCATCTGCCAGCCGCCGAAGTCGGTGAACGACGCGCCGAGCGCCTCATGGCGTTCGCGGAGCGGGGTGTAGCGGGGGTCGGACATGGAGTTCTCCCGGGCTGTGTCGGGCGGAACGGCGGCATCGCCGTTCCTCGGAACTCCCCCTCTGTCATAGGCCTGAGAGCTTCACCCGCGCACGGAGGCGGGGCTTTCACCGTCGGCGGATCCGCGCGGTCGCGGGATCGCTTTTCAGAGTGGCCGGAACCGCGCGGTACGCGTACCTGAGAGATTGGCGGGGAGGCTTGCTCCTTCGGTGCCCGGCTGCGTTCGCCGGGGCTCTCCCGCGTGGGTCATTCGGCCTGTCTTCAGTTGTGGGTTCAGTCTAGCCGGTGCGGCCCCCGCGCCGAGGCCTGCGTCCCGACACGAAGCTCCCGTCGCGCCCTCAGTCGCCGCGAACGTGCGCGAGCGACCGAGAGTGCGACGGGAGCGAGGGTGTGGCGGGGGCCCGTCAGTGCGCGATGCCGAGTTCGGCGCGGACCTCGTCGCGGAGGCGGCCGAGGTTGTCCGCCGTACAGCTCCTTCTTCGTGGCCTCGTCGTTCGTGCTGATCGCCGCCTGGATCGCGGTGTCGACGACCGGGTTGCTGTACCGGCTGAAGTTCCAGCGGCCTGCCGGGATCTCCGTGCCGACGGGGCTCGTCGACTCGACGGCGGTACCGCCGAACCAGTCACGGTAGATCTGGAACGGGTCGGCGACGGAGGTGCCGATCACACCACCGACGATCAGCTGGAACTCGCCACCCTGACGGGAGTCGGAGAACTCCTGCCACTGCACCGTGGAGGCCGTGATCTTGACGCCGGCGGCCTCGGCCTGCTCGGCGACAGCTTCGCGGCGTCGTTGTAGTCCGTCCAGCCGTCGACCGAGGTGAGCGTGAGCTCGAGCGGAGCGCCGTCCTTCTCGTATATGCCGCTGGAGCCCTTGGTGTAGCCGGCGGCTTCGAGGATCGAACCCGCCTCGGCGGCGTTCGCCTCCTGCGGGCTGACCTCGTTGGCGGGGTCGGCGACCCACTTCTCGTCGCGGGGCAGCAAGGCGAACGTCGGCGAGATGTCGCCGGTGAGGCCGACGAACGCCTTGTCCTTGATCGTGGAGCGGTCGATCGCGGCGTTGAGCGCCTGACGCACGGCGACGTCGGTCTGCGGACCGGTGCAGCCGAGCTCGGCGTTCGAGCAGGTGTAGAGCACCGTCGGGTCCTGCGGTGTGTTGATCCAGTCGATCTTGCCGTTGGCGGTCACATCATCCGGGTTCGGGATGAACATGCCGGTCCAGTCGAGCTTGCCGGCGGCCAGCAGGTCCTGCGCGGTTTGGTTGTTGTCGACGGCGATGTACTGGACCTTCTTGATGCCCAGCTTGTCGGCGTCGCGGAAGTTCTCGTTCGCGACGAGGGTGTACGACTCGCTCGTGGTCTTGTCGACGACGTAGGCGCCGGAGCCGACCGGCTTCTCGTTCGCGAAGTTCGCGAAGTCGGTGACGTCTGCCCAGACGTGCTCGGGGAGGATGTAGGTCGACCCGAGGCGCTGGAACTCGGTGGTGTACTGCGCCGAGGAGTAGGTCAGCACGACGGTGGTGTCGTCGGTGGCCTCGGCGGAGACCAGGCCGTTGCCCTCGGGGTTGTTGGCCTCGTAGTTGAAGGAGAACGCGACGTCCTTCGCGGTGAGCGGCTTGCCGTCGCTCCACTTGAGGTCGGGCTTGATGGTGATGGTGATCACCGTGCCGTCCTCGTTGTACTCGAACGAGTCGCCGATCAGGCCGACCGGCTCGGAGTCGGCCGTCTTGTTGTAGAAGAACAGCGGCTCGTAGATCGGGCCCAGCGCGCCGCGGAGCACGGTCGGTGCGAACGGGTTGTAGTTCGCGGTGATCGGGGTCTGGCTGCCGGCCCAGACACGCAGGGCCCGGTCGCCATCGGCGTTGCCGCTGTCGCTACCGCCGCCACAGGCCGCGAGGCCCAGGGCGAGGACGGATGCTCCGGCAATCGCGGTGAGCGCAATCTTGCGCCTTCCGTTTACGGATCATTTCTCTTGTTTCCTCTCGGTGCTGCACTGCAGGAGGGATCGCTCCGGATGGAGCAGAACCCCGGATGCGGGGTTCATGGGCCCCGCGGAGGCGGCCGGTCGGCCGCTCTCGAAGGTGTTTGTTAGGACAGTAACCTAACAAACCCCGTCCCGGTGAACAAGACTCCCCGAGCCCGCCAGATAACGTTTCGGACTCGACCGCCGTCGTGGTCATATACGCGCACTAAGGGTGCGAATGACACTAAGATCGATCCCGGAGGTTAAGGTGTCCATGACTCAAAGCAGCGACATCCGCGTCGCGGTCTCGACGGTCATCCTGACGTTGCGACGCACGGATGACGGACGCGCGACATCCGACTAGAGCAGTGATGGCCCTCGCCGCGGCGCTCAACCAATCGATCGAGAATCTCGCTGGGGGATCTGATGGCTAAAGATAACGAAGTCGTGAAAAACGGCACCATAGGCGGCGTTGTGGCA
>NZ_JAGYWT010000265.1:0-3358 GCF_019279095.1 Microbacterium sp. BF1
AGGCGACGCTCACGCTCGCCGACGACGATGCCGCCGCAGAGGCCGTGCACGGTCTGCGCGACACCGTGACGGAGCATCCGATCGAGGGGCTGAGCGTGCAGGTCACGGGTGGACCCGCGTTCGGTGTCGACGTCGCCTCCGCGTTCGACGGCGCCGACTTCACGCTGCTGATGGTGACACTCGGGATCGTCGCGCTGCTGCTCATCGTCACCTACCGCTCGCCCGTGCTGTGGATGATACCTCGACGATGTCGCCGCCGTCGACGATCCGTGCGGAGTGGATGACCAGCGAACCGGGCGCGGAGGAGTGGGTGATCAACGTGCGCTCCAGGGGATCTCGTCTGCGGGATGGAAGTCGATCCCCTCAGCTTTCCACAGCGGAGCGAGGGCGCCGACGCGCACGCGGAAGGACTCCCATACGCGTTCGGGCGCTTCTCTCGGCGACCAGGCGACCTCGGCCTGAGCCGCCGCACGGGGGAACACCAGCTGTTCGACCTCGCCGAGCGTGCGGGTGGTCTCGGACCAGAGCGGGGCCTCGACGCCGAGGATCGCGGCGTCCGGCACGTCGAGGACGGCTGTCGGCTCCCACTCGTAGGCGGAGCGGACGTCGATGATCCCCGCCCAGGTGAGGCCGAGGGGGAAGTCCTCCGCGTACTTCATGTCGAGGTAGGTGACGTCCGCCGCCGACATGATGAGGGCGCCTCCGCGCTCGACGAAGTGCGCGGCCTCCTCGGCATGCGTGCCCTCTGGGGTGGTCTTGCCCCAGTACTGGCCGACGGTTCCCTCGGCGATGTTCGCCGCGGATCCCATCTCATGCCAGGCCATCGGGATCTTGCCCGCTTCCACGACGATCGCGGTCGCGCGCTCGGCGAAGAGGTCGAAGTCGGCCTGGGGCGTGCCGAGGGATTCGTCGCCGCCGATGTGGATGTACGCACCCGGGGTCATCTCGGCCAGCTCATGGACGACATCGCGCACGAAGTCGTAGGTGCGCTCCTCATGGATGCGGACGCTGGAGTGGCCGACGCCCCAGCCCAGGTACGTCTCGCCGGCGACGGGTAGCGGCTGGCCGAGCCGCGCGGAATCCGCGATGAGGTTGTCGTTCAGCACCGGCGCCTCGACGAGCTCGGGGTAGGCCACACCGATCGCGTGGGTGTGACCAGGCAGGTCGATCTCGGGGATCACGATCATGTGACGCGAAGCGGCGTACGCCACGATCTCCCGGTAGTCGGCCTTGGTGTAGAAACCGCCGGGGTCGCCGCCCACCGATGTCGCGGAGGCCCGTTCCGTCAGCAGCGGCCAGGCATCGATGTGCACGCGCCACCCCTGGTCGTCGCTCAGGTGCAGGTGCAGATGGTTGAACTTGAGGGAGCTCGTGCTGTCGATGAACTTCTTCACGTCGCCGACGCCGAAGAAGTGCCGGGCCACGTCGAGCATGACGCCCCGTCGCGGGAAGCGCGGCGAGTCCGCGACATCGGCGCCGAGCAGCCCCCAGACGGAGTCGTCCTGTCGCAGCAGCTGCAGTAGCGTCTGCACGCCGTAGAAGAGCCCTGGCTCGTCGGCGCCGACGATGATCGCACGCTCGCCGATCTCGAGCGTGTACCCCTCCGGCCCCGAGGAGCCGTGGTCGATCAGCAGCTCGATCTCGCCGGAGGTCCCGTCGGAGGTGGAGAGGCGGATGCCGGTGCGGCGCTCGACCGCGTCGATCAGCTGGGCGGCAGCGGGGGAGGAGCCGTGCACACGCGTCGTCGCGGTGATCGGCATCCGTCCCTCTCGCGCGGTGGCGGACACAGGCGCTGGCACGAGCGGAAGAGGATGAGGAAGGACCATGAACAAAACCTACCCGTCGGCATCGCTCAGGGGAATGACGGAAGTCGAATCGATTCTGCGACGATCGTGGACACGCCGGCGTGCGGGGTCGTCGCATCGGCTATGCTCGTAGACGTCGCGACTGGCGTCTGGGTGGACTACCACCGGGGAGCGACTGACCACGGAATTCGACCGCGCGCCTGGGCCGATAGGAACACCCCTTTCGAATCCGTTGTCAAAGGAGCACGTCATGACCGACCGTTACTTCAACGCCCCGCTTTCCGAAGTCGACCCCGAGATCGCCGAGGTCCTGGATCGCGAGTTGACGCGCCAGCAGACCTTCCTCGAGATGATCGCCTCGGAGAACTTCGTGCCCGTCTCGATCCTGCAGTCGCAGGGCTCGGTGCTCACGAACAAGTACGCCGAGGGCTACCCCGGACGCCGGTACTACGGCGGCTGCGAAGAGGTCGACGTCGCGGAGTCCCTCGCGATCGAGCGGGCGAAAACTCTCTTCGGCGCCGAGTTCGCGAACGTGCAGCCGCACTCCGGTGCGTCGGCGAATGCGGCGGTCCTGCATGCGATCGCGCGCCCCGGCGACACCCTGCTCGGCCTGTCGCTGGACCAGGGCGGTCACCTGACGCACGGCATGAAGATCAACTTCTCCGGTCGTCTGTACGACATCGTCGCCTACGGCGTCGACCCCGAGACTTCGACGATCGATATGGCCGAGGTGCGCCGTCTCGCGATCGAGCACAAGCCGAAGGTCATCATCGCCGGATGGTCGGCCTACCCCCGCACGATGGACTTCGCGGCCTTCCGCGCGATCGCCGACGAGGTCGGTGCGCTGCTCTGGGTCGACATGGCGCACTTCGCCGGTCTGGTCGCCGCTGGTCTGCACCCGAACCCGGTGCCGCATGCCCACGTCGTCTCCTCGACCGTGCACAAGACGATCGGTGGTCCGCGCTCGGGCTTCATCCTCACCAACGACGCCGATCTCGCCAAGAAGATCAACACCGCGGTGTTCCCCGGTCAGCAGGGCGGCCCGCTCATGCACGTGATCGCCGCGAAGGCGACGGCGTTCAAGCTCGCAGCTACCCCCGAGTTCAAGGAGCGCCAGGAGCGCGTGCTGCGTGGCGCGAAGCTCATCGCGGAGCGCCTGTCGCAGCAGGATGTGAAGGACGCCGGCATCGCGGTGCGCTCTGGCGGCACCGACGTGCACCTGGTGCTGGTCGACCTGCGCGACGCCGAGATCGACGGCAAGCAGGCCGAAGACCTGCTGCACGACATCCACATCACGGTGAACCGCAACGCGGTCCCGAACGACCCGCGCCCGCCGATGGTGACCTCCGGTCTGCGCATCGGCACCCCGGCGCTCGCGACCCGCGGTTTCGGCGACACCGAGTTCACCGAGGTCGCCGACATCATTGGACCGTGTACCTCTGCGGCGACGGCGAACGGATGGCACCCGCTGTCCGCGACACCCTGACCCGCATCTACCAAGACGCCACTGACACCACTCGCGACGAAGCCGAGCAGTGGATGGACACCATCGA
>NZ_JAGYWT010000266.1:0-3348 GCF_019279095.1 Microbacterium sp. BF1
CGAAGATCTCGCCCTGTCCGCGAACGATCAGGGTCTGCGCGCCGGGATTCGCGCGGAGGACATCGCCGTCGATGAGCACGAACGGCGCCGGTTCGCTGATCTCGACCTGGGTCTTCTGAGTGTCAGGTCCCATGAAGATGGTGCGCTGGGCTATCCCCGCACCGATCAGCACCGCAGCCAGCACGAAGGCCACCACGGCCCATACGAAACGCACGAATAGTCTCCTCACGCATCACCGGCACCTGCCTGCGACGCAACACTCGACATTTCAGACTAGCGAAATCAGCTGTGTGTTGCCCACGAGCAGGTGCAGTGCCCGCTGGATCGGCACGTCGTCGGTGCCGGGGCCGGACGGCTGGATAGTCTTGCTGCAGCCGTCACGAGGAGTCTGCACATGAAGATCCACAATCCCTTCCGCACCGCCCTGGTGGCGACGCTCGGCGTGGGGTTGGGCATCCTGCTGATCAACAGTGTGGAGAATCTGTCCACCGTGCTGCTGTACCTCGGCACCGCGCTGTTCCTGAGTCTGGGCCTCGATCCTCTCGTATCGTTCCTCGAGCGTCGACGGCTTCCGCGCTGGGCGGCCGTCCTCGTGACGATCCTGGCGGTACTCGGTGTCTTCGCGGGGATCGTACTCATCGTGCTGCCGGTGCTCGTGGATCAGATCTCCCAGTTGGTCGCCCAGATCTCGGCGATCGTGCAGCGAGGAAACTTGATCCCTGACCTCAAGGAATGGATCCAGGACGCCTTCCCGAACTTGCCCGTCGATGACGTGTTCACCTACATCACCAACTGGCTGACGAGCAATCTCGCGGAGATCGGCGGATCCATCGGCCAGGGTGTGCTCGTCGCCAGTGGCGCCGTGCTCGGTGGCCTGTTCGGCGCGTTCATCGTGCTCATCCTGACGATCTACCTGACGGCCTCGACGCCCTCCCTCAAGCGGGCCGTCTACCAGCTCGCCCCGGCGTCCAAGCGCGACCGCTTCATCGATCTGTCCGAGCAGATCACCGACTCCGTGGGCTACTACGTCATGGGCCAGGTCTCGCAGGGCGTCCTCAACGGTGTGCTGAGTGCGGTCTATCTCTCCATCATCGATGCACCGTTCCCGGCCGTCCTCGCCGTGATCGCGTTCTTCTTCTCGCTCATCCCCCTCGTCGGAACCTTGACGGGTTCGACGATCATCGTGCTCGT
The DNA here is from genome assembly GCF_019279095.1 of Microbacterium sp. BF1. Classification (NCBI taxonomy): domain Bacteria; kingdom Bacillati; phylum Actinomycetota; class Actinomycetes; order Micrococcales; family Microbacteriaceae; genus Microbacterium; species Microbacterium sp. BF1. Next base: position 1,192 of record NZ_JAGYWT010000266.1, read on the forward strand.
CTGCTTGATCCCCGGGCTCGGATCGCCGGCGACGGCCATCGCCGCCGCGATCTACTACCTGATCTACATGCAGATCGAGGCCTACATCATCTCCCCACGCATCATGAGCCGTGCCGTCTCGGTGCCGGGAGCCGTCGTCGTCGTCGCCGCCCTCGCCGGAGGAAGCCTCCTGGGGCTGCTGGGCGCGCTCATCGCGATCCCCGTGGCGGCGAGCATCCTGATCATCTACCGTCAGGTGCTCATCCCCCGAATGAACGAGCTCTGATCCGAGGCAGTGGCCGCTTCGTCGTCGAACTGAGCGGCCATCGTCAGCTGCGTGTAGTCCGTGAGCCACAGCCCTCCAGCTCCCGCGTCGACGGTACTCACCGCTTCACGCAAGGTCGGAGCGCCAGCGTGATGGTCTGCCACCGCTACGGCCCCATCAGCATCGTCCGGGCCGGGGTAGGCGACGAACAGGGAGCCCCCGCGCATCACGGCAGCACACTAGCCGAGCGCGGTCTCAGCGCGCCGATAGATCCCACCGTCGGAGACGCCTACTCGGCGACCGGCCACTGCGTCGCGAGAGGCAGGGCTGAGGGATTCACCGCCGCCACGATCTCCGTGAGCACTCGCCGCGTCTGCGTCTCGCCCACCCAGAGGTGCTTCCCGCCATCCACCGCGATCAGGGTGGCGTGCGGAATCGCTGCGAATCGTTCCCGAGCCTCTGGCGGGCGCAGGTAGTCGTCGAGCTCCGGCACCAGGACGATCACGGGGAGTCCGGTCGCCGCCCAGGCGGCGACCTCCTCCGGCGTCGCGCGGTGGAGGGGCGGCGAGAGGAGGATGATCCCCTCGATGTCGTGGTCCCGGCCGTACTTCAGTGCGAGTTCGGTACCGAAGGACCACCCCAGAAGCCAGGGACGCGGAAGCGCGCGATCACGGACGAAGTCCATGGCCGCCGCGACGTCGTGCCGCTCGGCAGCCCCGCCGTCGAAGGCGCCATCGCTCGTGCCTCGGGGGGATGTGGTCCCCCGTGTGTTGAAACGCAGGACGGCGAGGTCCGCGAGCGCGGGGAGGCGAGCGGCGGCCTTGCGGATGATGTGCGAGTCCATGAAGCCACCGGCCGTCGGCAGCGGGTGCAGCGTCACGAGGGTCGCCGTCGGCGGTACGTGCTCCGGCACGGAGAGCTCTCCGACCAGCGTCAGACCGTCAGCGGTCTTCAGCTCGATGTCTTCGCGTCGCGCCGGCAGCTCCAGCGGTCCTCGGATCTCGATGCTCATGCAAGTCTCCAACAGTGTGTGTGCCAATGCCGACGTGCGGCGAGGTCGGCCGCGTCACCGAGCACCCCGTCTGCGCGCCAGGTGACCAGATGTGCCGTACCGGCCTCGATCCCCCGCCCGCATCCGGGGCAGAGGTACTCCTTCTGCGCCTGCGCCGCGGACACGGGCTGCACGGTCCACTCACCACCGCGCCGGGTCTCCGTGCGCTTCCAGCCGGCGAGAAGACGATCGAAGGAGTCTTCGGGCTCAGGGCGCGCCGAAGGGCGTCTGCGGGAGCGGGGCATGGTGCCTGCTCACCACCAGTGGTTGTTGATCCAGAAGTTGTAGGCCCCCGACCAGCTGCCGTAGCGTCCGGTGGCGTAGCCGGTCGCCCAACGAAGGTTGTCGACCGGGTCATACCCGTTACCTGGCACCTTGCTGCAGGGAAGCGCCTGCACGAGACCGCAGGCGCCCGACGACTTGTTCGTCGCGTTCGGGTTCCAACCGCTCTCCCGCGAGACGATGTAGTCGACATACTGCCGGTCGCTCTCCGCGATACCGGCTGCCGCCATCCACTCCGCAGGGGCTCCGCCGCCGGTGTAGGGCGGAAGGGAGCCACCCGACGAACCACCGGACGAGCCCCCTCGTGGCGCAGCCGCGACGGTGGGTTCCGGAGCGGGCTTCGGCTTGACGTACACCTCGAAACTGCCGCGCACGACGGGCGCGATCGCAGCGCCCTCGACCGTGACGGTCAAGTTCTGCGTGTCGGCGAGTGCGAGTGAATACGCCGAATCCGGCGACTCCTGGGGTGCGGGTGCGGCAAGTGCCACTCCGGTCGGTGCGACCAACGCGCCGGCGAAACCGACGACCGCGAGGGCACTGACGACGCTGACGACGCCTCGGCTGCGGGACCGGCGTCGAG
>NZ_JAGYWT010000267.1:0-3330 GCF_019279095.1 Microbacterium sp. BF1
GGCGGCGGGTGCCACCCTCACGGGGTGCGTTCTCGAGGGCTTCGTGGCGACCGTGGAGGTGCAGGCGGCGTACGCTGGACTCGCAGCCGTCTCCCGAGCCCGTGCCGGGCCACCCGAGGGATAGCGACGGCAGCGCGACCTCGCTCACTGTGAACGACCCCACACAGTGGTGTGTATGGTGTGCTTCGAAGAAAGGACGCACCCTTGGCTGAAGGCAAGAAGCTCGTCATCGTCGAGTCCCCGACGAAGATGCGGTCTATTCAGGGATACCTCGGCGACGGCTACGAGGTGCTCAGCTCCGTCGGCCACATCCGCGACCTCGCTGACAAGAAGGACATCCCGGCCGCTGACAAGCAGGCCTATGGGAAGTACTCCATCGACATCGACAACGGATTCGACCCGTACTACGTCGTCTCCGATCGGAAGACCAAGACGGTCGCCGAACTCAAGCGTGCGCTGAAGAATGCCGACGAGCTCCTGCTCGCCACTGATGAGGACCGCGAGGGTGAGGCGATCGCCTGGCACCTGCTCGAGACCCTCAAGCCCAAGGTTCCCGTCAAGCGCATGGTCTTCCACGAGATCACCAAGGACGCGATCCAGGCTGCGGTCGGCAACACCCGCGAACTCGACCACGACCTCGTCGACGCGCAGGAGACCCGCCGCATCCTCGACCGCCTGTACGGCTGGGACGTCTCGCCCGTGCTCTGGTACAAGGTCAAGACCGGAATCTCGGCCGGACGCGTGCAGTCCGCGGCCACCCGTCTGATCGTCGATCGAGAGCGCGAACGCATGGCGTTCACCTCCGCCGAGTACTGGGACGTCGATGCCGCGGCTTCGGCGACGGGCACCTCGTTCAAGATCCGTCTCGTCCGCGTCGACGGTGGCCAGCTCGCGCGGGGCACCGACTTCGATGACGACGGCAAGCTCAAGAAGGCCGTCGTCATCCTCGACGAGGCGGCCGCAACCGCTCTCGCCCAGGCGGTCGACGCCGTGGGCACCGGAAGCGTGACGAAGGTCGAGGCCAAGCCGGGAACGCGCAGCCCCTACGCGCCGTTCACGACCTCCACGATGCAGCAGGAGGCCGGGCGCAAGCTCTCGATGGGAGCCAAGCAGGCGATGGGGGTCGCCCAGCGTCTGTACGAGAAGGGCTACATCACCTATATGCGTACCGACTCCACGTCGCTGAGCACCCAGGCGGTGCAGGCGGCGCGGAGCCAGGCGGTGGCACTCTACGGCGACGCCGCGGTGCCGCTGAAGCCGCGGGTGTACAAGTCCAAGAGCAAGAACGCGCAGGAGGCCCACGAGGCCATCCGCCCCTCCGGTGACAACTTCCGCACGCCGGCCTCGCTGTCCTCCGAGCTCGATCGCGACGAGCAGCGCCTCTACGACCTCATCTGGAAGCGCACCGTCGCCAGCCAGATGTCGGACGCCAAGTACGAGACCACAACCGTCACGATCGCCGTCGACGCCGCCGGGAAGAAGGCCGAGTTCACGGCCTCCGGAACCGTCTACACCTTCAAGGGCTTCCTGGAGGCGTACGAGGAGGGCCGCGACGAGAAGCGCGGTGACGCGGACGCTGCGGAGAACCAGTCGCTGCCGGCTGTCGCGGTCGGCGATCAGCTCGCCGTGTCCGACGCCGAGGCCAAGGGGCACCGCACCACGCCGAAGCCCCGTTACACCGAGGCCTCGCTCGTGAAGGTTCTCGAGGAGAAGGGCATCGGTCGTCCTTCGACGTTCGCCTCGATCCCCGAGACGATCCTCGACCGTGGATACGCGGTCAAGCGCGGCCAGGCCCTCGTGCCGACCTGGCTCGCGTTCAGCGTCGTGCGTCTGCTCGAAGAGCACTTCGCCGACCTCGTCGACTACGACTTCACGGCGGCGCTCGAAGACGACCTCGACACGATCGCGCGCGGCGAGCAGAACCGGGTCGAGTGGCTCAAATCCTTCTACTTCGGCTCCGACAACCACGTGGGTCTGCGCCAGGTCGTCGACAACCTCGGCGAGATCGACGCTCGTGCGCTGAACTCCACGCGCATCACCGACACGGCCACGCTTCGCTTCGGCAAGTACGGCCCGTATCTCGAGGTGGCCGACCCCGCGAACCCCGAGGCCAAGCCGCGCATCGTCAACGTGCCGGAAGACCTCGCACCCGACGAGCTGACCGCCCAGAAGGCTCAGGAGCTCATCGACGCTCCCGTTGCCGGCGACCGCGTGCTGGGGGAGAACCCCGACAACGGCAAGATCATCGTGGTGAAGGACGGCCGGTTCGGGCCGTACGTGCAGGAGAACGACCCTGTGTCGGAAGACGCCGCGGTCGACGAGACCACCGGCGAGGTCGTCGAGGCTCCCAAGCCCAAGCGCGGCGCGAAGAAGGAAGCAGCGCCCAAGCCGCGCACGGCCTCGCTCTTCCGCTCGATGTCGGTCGACGAGATCGATCTCGACACCGCGCTGCGTCTGCTGAGCCTCCCGCGCGTCGTGGGCGTCGACCCGGAGTCGGGCGATGAGATCACGGCGCAGAACGGCCGGTTCGGGCCCTACCTGAAGAAGGGTACGGATTCACGGTCGCTCGAATCGGAGTCGCAGATCTTCGATGTGACGCTCGACCAGGCGCTCGAGATCTACGCGCAGCCGAAGTACGGCGCGGGTCGCCGGGCATCGAGCGCGCTCGCCGAGTTCGAAGCCGATCCCGTCAGCGGGAAGCCGATCCGCATCCGCGACGGACGTTTCGGCGCGTATGTGACCGACGGTGAGACGAACGTGACGATCCCGCGGGGTCAGACCGTCGAGGACATCACCTTCGAGGTCGCAGTGCAGATGCTCGCCGACAAGCGTGCCAAGGGTCCGGCTACCAAGCGCGGAGCGAAGAAGGCTCCTGCGAAGAAGCCGGCCGCGAAGAAGGCTCCTGCCGCCAAGAAGCCGGCCGCGAAGAAGCCTGCCGCCAAGAAGGCGCCCGCGAAGAAGACCACGGCTGCCACGTCCGCTGCCCGGTCGGCTGCTGCGAAGAAGGCGGCAGCCACGCGCGCCGCCAACGCTGCGGCGAAGGCGGCGGAGAAGGCGGACTCGTGACCTCAGGTCACGGGGTGTGGATCACGCTCGAGGGCGGTGACGGCTCGGGCAAGACCACGCAGTCGAACCTGCTCGCGCAGTGGCTCGAAGACACCGGGCGTACCGTCGTCCGTACCCGCGAACCCGGCGGTTCCGATGTACCATCCCATTCGCAGGGGTGCAGCCCACTGTGAACACGTTCGCGATGAGGAAGAAACCAAGACATCTGCATGCGAAGAAACTGCTCATCTGCATAGATCGACCAGATGCGCACCCGGCCTTGTG
>NZ_JAGYWT010000268.1:0-3296 GCF_019279095.1 Microbacterium sp. BF1
AACGCCAGCGAGGAGAGCGACACGGTGACCTGGTCGCCGGCGCTGTAGCCGTCGGCGTCCGCAGGGGTGATCGCCACGCCGACCGCGCGCTGGGCATAGTCGGGGCTCGCGGTCTTGTTCGCGTCGAACCAGTCGACCATGGACTGCAGGTCGATCTTGCCGGTGTCGCGCTTGCCCGTGCCCTGCTTGAAGGTGAAGAAGTTGTCTCCACCGGCCGCGAGGAACGAGTTGGCAGCGACGGTGTAGTTCGCCGCCGGGTCGAGCGGTGTGCCGTTGAGCGTGATCGAGGTGATCCGTGACCCCTGTGCCGCGGCGGGGTCGTAGGTGTAGACCAGCCCCTCCGAGACGCCGAGCTTCAGGAACGGGCGAGCCGAACCCGCCGGCTGCCACTGCTCCTCGAGCACGCCCTTCAGCTGCGCACCCGTGAGCGTCAGCGTCACCAGCGTGTTCGCGAACGGCTGGACCGTCGCCGCCTCGCGGTACGTGACGTTGCCATCGGGATCGGATGCTCCGGCCGAAGCGTACGTGAGGTTCGCCCGGATACCACCCGGGTTCATGATCGCCACATCGGCACCCGTGGACCACTTCTGCACGTCGGCGACGAAGTTGCCGATGGTGGACTCGCCACCGCGGTTCTCGGATCCGTTCGTCTGACGCGCGCGGTTGAAGTCGGCGGTGATGTCTCCGACCTTGATCGCGCCCAGCACATCGGCCTCGGCCTTCGCCTTGGCGACGATGTCGGCCACCTCGGGGACGGCCGGATACAGCGGCTTGCCCGCAGCGGTGAGGGGCTTGATCTCGTTGGTGATCGAGATCAGGTCCTTCGTCTTCGGGTCGACCTTGATGTTCATCAGGCCCAGGTTCTCGCCGTACTGCCCCGCGGAGACGACCGGACGGCCGTCGATCACGTGGTTGTAGGCGAGGTGGGTGTGCGCCGACACGATGGCATCCACGTCGTCATCGACGCCGTAGACGATCTCGCCCAGGGGCGAGTCCGGCGTGATGCTGGACAGCTCGACGCTGGAAGCGCCCTCGTGGACGAGCAGGATGACGACATCCGCCTCGCCGTTGGACTCGTCGCCGTCGCGCAGATCGTCGGCCACCGCGTTCACGGAGTCGACGATGCTGCGGACCTCGAGGTCCTTGATGCCCTCGGGCGAGACGAGCGAGTCGAGGTCTTCGGTGACCGCACCGACGAATCCGACCCTGACCCCGTCGAGCTCCTTCACCCAGGCCGGTGCGAGCGCGGGCTCGCCGGTCTCGGTGACGAACACGTTCGAGGAGATGTACTCCCAGTCCGCGCGCTCCTGCACGCGGTCGCGAAGGTCTTCCCAGCCCTGGTCGAACTCGTGGTTGCCCGCCGCACTGACGTCGAGGCCGGCCGCGTTGAGCGCGTCGATCGTGGGGTTGTCGTCGTTGATGAAGGAGGTGAACGTGGATGCACCGATCAGATCGCCGGCTCCGGCGAAGATCGTGTTCGGGTTCGCCTCGCGGAACTGCTTGACCGCACCGGCGAGGACCGCAGCACCCGCGGCAGCGCCGTCGGCCTCGATCCGACCGTGGAAGTCGTTGACCGTGACGACGTCGATGCTCACGGGCGGGATCTCCGAGGAGACGCCCACGATGATCGGGTCGTGGTCGCTGGAGCGGTAGGGCGTTCCCTGCTCGGTGGCACCGAACGCGTAGCCGCGGTCGCTCCACTCCGGCGAGTTGATGCCCCACACGCCCGCGCCCGTGATCGACGAGGCGAGCGACGGCGACGCGATCACGTGGTCGAGCGAGCCGAGCTCGCCGTCGAACGTGTACGTGTACTGACCGGAGGCCTTGTCGGCGACGAGGTCGCTCCACCCGTTGGAGGTGAAGACGTCGATCGGGTCTTCCTTGCCGTAGGCGTTGAAGTCGCCGATCAGCAGCATGTCGCCGCTACCGGTCGTCTGCTCGAGCTCAGCGGTGAAGGTGAGGATCGCGTTCGCCTGCTTCACGCGGTCGGCGTTGAAGAAGCCCTGGCCGTCGGCCGGCTCCGCCCCCGCGCCCTCGGGCGGCGACTTCGACTTCAGGTGGTTCGCGACGACGGTGACGACGCGGCCGTCGATGTCGAACGCCTGGGCGATCGGCTCGCGGGCGTTGCCCCACACCGTCTCGTCGGTGACGGTGGCGCTGTCGCCGACACGCTTGACCGCGTCCTTCTTGTAGATGATCGCGTTGGTGATGAAGTCGGTGGTCGCCGCGTCGTTCAACGCGGAGGGCGTGGGCACGTAACCCCACACGTCGCTGCCGGCGTCGGCGTTGAGCCCGGCGACCAAGTCTTTGAGGGCCGTGTCGATGGGCTTGCCCAGCTTGACCGAATTCTCGATCTCCATGAGCGAGACGATGTCGGCGTCGAGTCCGTTGATCGCCGCGACGATCTTGGACTTCTGGATCGCGAACTGCGCCGCGTTCGCCGCGCCCCGAGCGCTCGAGTTCTCGCTCTTCAGCGTCGTGAAGTAGTTGTAGACGTTGAAGGACGCCACCTGGACGTCGCCGCCCACGGACGGTGCGCTGTCGGTGCGGGGGTTCGTCGCCTCGAAGCCGACCTTGAGGTCGGCCGACGAGGAGTCGTCGATCGGCACGACCGGCTGCAGGCGCCAGTCGTTGAAGCCCCACTGCAGCACGTAGCCGTTGTCGCCGAAGTCGACGGTGTCGCCGTTTCGGACCACCGTGTCCTTGGTGAAGTAGGGCTGCTCACCGGGGTGGCCGTTGTTCGTGACCTGGATGGACCAGCCGTCATCGAGCAGGATGCGGTTGGCGCGGTTCGCTGCCGCGATCGCTGCGGCCGCGTCGCCCGGACGCGTGGTCTCGGTGCTCTTGACGGCGAGTGCGTCGCCGGCGTTCAGCCAGAGCGTGCCGAAGTTGAACAGCTGATGGCTGGAGGCGAGACGGTAGGTCCCCTCCGGCGCCACGTACATGTTCTCGTACTGCTCACGGTCGGCGCCCTGCGCCGCGGCGGGCAGCGGGGTGACGGCGGGAACGCCGACGCCAGCGGTCACGACGGAGACATCACCGGCCGCGGCCGGGTTGATCTGCGTCTGCCCGAAGTACTCGCTCACAGCGCCGGTCACCGAGACGAGGTCGCCGATCGCGAGAGTGGGGTTGAAGGCGTTCAGGAAGACGAACACGCCGTCCGAGGCGCCGGGAGTCGCATCCGTCGCGCCGCCGGAGCCCTGCGTCTGGATGACGATGCCCTTGTAGCCGCCGGTGCGGTAGTCGGCGGTGACGACGCCCTCGACCTGCACGGTCTCCACGCTGAGCGGGCAGAC
>NZ_JAGYWT010000269.1:0-3292 GCF_019279095.1 Microbacterium sp. BF1
CGTGCGGATCAGAACAGATTACAACTGAGGTTGAGGCCGTAAAGGCAACCAAGTCCTGGTCGTTATCGAAGGAGAGAGCATCGAGTTCCTTGGCCAATTCACTCGAGGCACTCGAGCCGGGTTGTGCGCCTGGGAGTACGGATTCATCGTGCGCTACGAGCAGGTCGGCACCCCGGTCACGGGGTATGCGCCGGAGCCGTGGCACCTCCGCTATGTCGGCGTCGACCTCGCCGCCGCCTATCACGAGGGTGGATTCCACACGCTCGAGGAGTTCTTCGCGCTGCCGGCCGCCCCCGACTACGCGCACTGAATCGGCGCGGAACGCCACGGTTGCGGCATCCGACAACCGCGGTATCCAGTGTCACGTTTTATGGGATGCATTCTCACAACGTCCTGTCCTGGACCGGTCGTGCGACGTAGAATCGCCGGAGCAACGATGCATGAGACGTTCAGGAGGACGGCATGGAACGCGACATCTACGACGAGGATCACGAGGCATTCCGGGACCTGGTCAAGGACTTCGTCAAGCGCCACGTGACGGGCGAAGCTATCGAGCGGTGGGACGCCGCGGGGGAGATCGACCGGGCGACGATGCTGGCTGCCGGCGAGGCGGGTCTGATCGGCCTGTCGGTCCCGGAGGAGTTCGGTGGCGCCGGCATGCTGCAGGACTACCGCTTCCGCACGATCGTGATGGAGGAGGTCATCGCCTCCGGCGCGGGTTCGCTGGCCGGTGCCTTCGGCATCCAGGACGACCTGGCCGTGCCCTACCTCGTGCACATGGGAACGCAGGAGCAGAAGGAGAAGTGGCTGCCTCGCATGGCCACGGGTGAGGTGCTCGGCGCGCTCGCCATGACTGACCCTGGTGCGGGTTCGGATCTGCGTGGCATCAAGACCAACGCCAAGAAGGTCGACGGCGGCTACATCCTCAACGGTGCGAAGACGTTCATCTCCTCCGGTACGACGGCCGACGTCGTCGTGACCTTCGTCAAGACCGGTGAAGGCAACCGTCCCGACGCCTTCAGCCTGCTGCTCGTGGAGAAGGGCATGGAGGGCTTCGACCAGGGCAAGAAGCTCAGCAAGATGGGCTTCCACGGCTGGGACACGGCCGAGCTCAGCTTCACCGACGTGTTCGTCCCCGACGAGAACCTCATCAGCGGGAAGGAGGGTCAGGGCTTCATCCAGCTGATGCTGAACCTGCCGCTCGAGCGTCTCTCGATCGGCGTCGCCGCAGCCGCAGCCGCGCAGGCCGCCCTCGACTGGACCGTCGCCTACACGAAGGACCGCGAGGCGTTCGGCGAGCGCATCGCCGACTTCCAGAACACCCGCTTCCGGCTCGCCGACATGGCCGCGACCACGGACGCGATGTGGGCGTACATCGACCGCGCGTTGCTCGCCTACAAGAACAGCACGCTCACCGCCGAGGATGCCGCGAAGGTCAAGTTCTGGGCTACCGAGCGCGAGTGGGAGGTGCTCGACACGGGCGTGCAGCTGCACGGCGGTTACGGCTACATCATGGAGTACCCGATCGCCCGCGCCTTCACCGATGCTCGCGTGCACCGCATCTACGGCGGCACGAACGAGATCATGCGCGATCTCGTCGGCCGTCAGATCGTCGGCAAGCGCTGACGTCACCTACGCAGAAGAGGCCCCGGATGCGACATCCGGGGCCTCTTCCTGTCCCTGCTGTATCGCCGGACCTCGGTGCCACCAGGCATTCGGAGCGACGCACTCCTGGCGGCTGACTCGGTGCTCGGTCTTCACGACATGCTGGTCGTACCGGCATTCAATAGAACATAACTTCGAATGTCGAGACCGTTCGCGGTAGAATCGAGTATGTCGAAATTGACCGCGTTGCACGAGGCGATGTCACGCCTCGATGAGGCGTGGTCAGATGCCGGTGACTCCGGGGAGCTGTCCCGCGAGCAGCTGATCGAGGTGAGCGCGTCCATTGGGGTGCTGCGGCGTCGGTTGGATGCCGTGCATGTGTCGGTGGCGGCGTGCATCTCCCGCGAGTCGCGTCCAGAGCTCGGGGCGGAGAGCCTGGCCAAGCAGCAGGGCTACCGCAGCCCGGCGACGTTGATCGCGGCAGCCACGGGGGTGTCGACCGGTGATGCGTCGCGCCTCGTCAAGGTGGGAGAGGCGACGGCACCCCGGAGCGACCTTCTGGGTGCGCGTCTGCCGGCGAAGTATCCGCTGGTGAGCGAGGCGCTGGATTCGGGGGCGCTCGGTGCTCCCGCCGCCGCGATGATCATCGGGTTGCTCGATCGTTGTCGGATCGCCACGGGGGTGGAGCGTGTCGTCGAAGCCGAGCGCATGCTGGCGGAGAAGGCGGCAGGTCTGGCACTCGACCATGTGCGAAAGCTCGTGGTCCGTGCAGAAGCATGGCTCGATCCGGATGGTCTGGAGCCTCGGGAGGAAGAGCGCCGCGGCAGGCGCGCGCTGACACTGTTCGAGCGTGAGGGAATGGTGCATCTGAACGCGGTGCTCGATGTCGAGACCGCTGCGCCGGTGGTCACCGCGATCCGGGGCTATGTGACCGCCGTGTTCGCCGCGCGGAAAGACGCGCCCGATGCGGAGGCGCCCGATGCGGATCGGCGGACGGTGCCGATGATCCAGGCCGATGCTCTCGCGGTGTTCTGCGCGCACGTGCTGGGGTGCGAGCAGCGGGCGCCGGTCGCCGGTGCGACGGTGATCGTGCGGATGAACCTCGACGATCTGGAGGCCGGCACGGGGTCGGCGACCGTGGACGGGGTCGATCAGCCGGTCAGCGTCGGGGCCGCGCGGCGGATGGCGGCCGGGGGTGGCGTGATCCCGTGTGTTCTCGGCGGAGACAGCGAGATCCTCGATTGGGGACGGGAGAAGCGGTTGTTCACCCGGGCACAACGGCTGGCGCTGGTGGAGCGTGATGGGGGATGCGCGATGTGCGGGTTGCCGCCGGAGATGACGAGGGCGCATCACATTCGATGGTGGAGACGAGACCACGGGCCGACCGATCTCTCCAACGGGGTGCTGCTGTGCGAAACGTGTCACCATCGCATCCACGACAACGGGTGGCAGATCCGCATCGATACTGCTGGGAGCGGGAGCGGGAGCGGGAGCGGGAGCGGGAGCGGGATCGGTGCGGCGGGGCGGGTGTGGTTCATTCCGCCGCGATACGTCGACTCTGCGCGAACCCCGAGGCTCGGAGGCCGCGCACGCTTCGACATCGCGGCCTGACCACGTCGCTGCCTGACCACGTCGCTGTCTGACGACGTCGCGGCTCGACGTCACGGCCCGGCGATGTCACCGCCCG
>NZ_JAGYWT010000027.1:0-11210 GCF_019279095.1 Microbacterium sp. BF1
ACAAGGAGAACGAAGTGACCGAAGCGGCTGCTGCCACTTCCGAGACGGCTGCCGGCACCACGCAGGCTGAGCCGGCTCGCGATTCGCGTGATGGCCGCCGCGGCGGTCGTGACCGCAACCAGGGTGGCGGCCGTGACCGCAACTCCCGTGACCGTGGCGACAACCAGTTCCTGGAGCGCGTCGTCACCATCAACCGCGTCTCGAAGGTCGTGAAGGGTGGTCGTCGCTTCAGCTTCACCGCCCTCGTGGTCGTCGGTGACGGCAACGGTCTGGTCGGCGTCGGCTACGGCAAGGCCCGCGAGGTCCCTCTGGCGATCTCGAAGGGTGTCGAAGAGGCCAAGCGCAACTTCTTCCGCGTTCCGCGCGTCGGCAGCACCATCCCGCACCCCGTGCAGGGTGAGGCGGCCGCTGGTGTGGTCCTGCTCCGTCCGGCCGCTGCCGGTACCGGTGTCATCGCCGGTGGTCCGGTCCGCGCCGTGCTCGAGTGCGCCGGTATCCACGACGTGCTGTCGAAGTCGCTCGGCTCGTCGAACACGATCAACATCGTGCACGCGACGGTCACCGCCCTGAAGCAGCTCGAGGAGCCTCGTGCGGTCGCCGCGCGTCGTGGCCTCGAGTTCGACCAGGTCGCCCCTGCGCGCCTCGTGCGCGCCGAGGCCGAGGCCATCGCCGCACAGAAGGTAGGTGCCTGATGGCCGCGCGACTGAAGGTCACGCAGATCAAGTCCAAGGTGAGCGAGAAGCAGAACCAGCGTGACACGCTGCGCAGCCTCGGTCTGAAGCGGATCGGTGACACCACCGTCCGCCCCGACGACGCGCAGACGCGCGGTTACGTCAAGACCGTCGCCCACCTCGTCAAGGTTGAGGAGATCGACTAATGGCTGAGAAGAACGAGGCCGTCGAGGCTGAGAAGGCCACGAAGAAGGCTGCAGCTCCCAAGGCTGCCGCCGAGAAGAAGCCGGCCGCGAAGAAGGCTCCGGCCAAGACCGCTGCCGCCGACGCCAAGGCTGAGGGCGCTGCCAAGAAGCCGGCCGCCAAGAAGGCCGCGCCGAAGAAGGATGCTCCGGCGTCCCGTCCCGGCGTGCTGAAGGTGCACCACCTGCGTCCCGTCCCCGGATCCAACACCGCCAAGACCCGCGTCGGCCGTGGTGAGGGCTCCAAGGGTAAGACCGCTGGTCGTGGAACCAAGGGCACCAAGGCGCGCAACACCGTTCGCGTCGGCTTCGAGGGTGGGCAGATGCCGCTGCACATGCGCACCCCGAAGCTGCGCGGGTTCAAGAACCCGTTCCGCGTGGAGTACCAGGTCGTGAACCTGGAGAAGCTCGCGGAGCTGTACCCGAAGGGTGGCGATGTCACCATCGGCGACCTGGTCGCCAAGGGTGCCGTTCGCAAGAACGAGAAGGTCAAGGTTCTCGGAAACGGCGACATCGCCGTGAAGCTCACCGTTTCGGTCGACAAGGTCTCGGGTTCTGCCGAGCAGAAGATCGTCGCGGCTGGCGGATCCGTCAAGTAACCGCTTAGCAAGAGGGGTCGGAGATTCTCCGGCCCCTCTTGTGGTTTCACACTCCGAGACCTCGCTCTGGGGCCGCATCCGGCGGGCCTGGTATCGGTGGCGAATTCCGGGAAGCCCGGTTTGCGTTACCCTGGTCTTTCAGCCGTCCTTCGGGAATCGGCAACCTTTTCAGGAGGAACGTCCTTGTTTAGCGCCATCGCGCGGATCTTCCGCACCCCCGACCTGCGTCGGAAGATCGGTTTCACACTCGCCATCGTCGCGATCTACCGGCTCGGCTCCAACGTCCCGGCGCCGTTCGTGAACTTCCCGAACGTCGAAGAGTGTCTTGCCGCCAACGCGGGCACCGATGGGCTGCTCGGACTGGTCAACCTCTTCTCCGGCGGCGCGCTGCTGCAGCTGTCGATCTTCGCGCTCGGCGTCATGCCGTACATCACCGCGACGATCATCACGCAGCTCCTGCGCGTGGTCATCCCGCACTTCGAGGCGCTGCACAAGGAAGGACAGGCCGGCCAGGCCCGTCTGACCCAGTACACGCGTTACCTCACGATCGCCCTCGCGCTGCTCCAGTCGACGACTCTCGTCACGGTGGCCCGTAGCGGCCAGCTCTTCGGCACGACCGATCTCGCGGCCTGCCAGCAGCTTCTGACGAACGATGTGTGGTGGGCGCAGCTGCTCATCATCATGGCGATGACGGCCGGTACCGGCCTGATCATGTGGTTCGCCGAGCTCGTCACCGAGCGCGGCATCGGCAACGGCATGTCGCTGCTCATCTTCACCTCGATCGCCGCCACGTTCCCCGGTGCCATGAGCCTCATCTGGCAGACCAAGGGCTTCGAGGTCTTCCTGCTGGTGCTGCTGGTCGGAATCATCGTGATGGGGCTCGTCGTGTTCGTCGAGCAGTCCCAGCGACGCATCCCGGTGCAGTACGCCAAGCGCATGGTCGGTCGGCGCACCTACGGGGGCACGAACACCTACATCCCGATCAAGGTGAACATGGCGGGTGTGATCCCCGTCATCTTCGCCTCGTCGTTGCTGTACATCCCGGCACTCATCGCGCAGTTCAACACCCCGCAGGACGGATCGACTCCGGCTGCCTGGGTGACCTGGATCACGACGAACTTCACGTCGGGCAACAGCCCGGTGTACATGGCCGCGTACTTCCTGCTGATCATCGGGTTCACGTACTTCTACGTGGCGATCACGTTCAACCCGGTCGAGGTCGCGGACAACATGAAGAAGTACGGCGGGTTCATCCCCGGCATCCGTGCGGGCCGCCCGACGGCCGAGTACCTCGACTACGTGCTCACCCGCATCACGCTTCCGGGCTCGCTGTACCTCGGTCTGATCGCGCTCATCCCGCTCATCGCTCTGGCCACCGTCGGCGCCAACCAGAACTTCCCGTTCGGTGGTGCGTCGATCCTCATCATCGTCGGTGTGGGTCTCGAGACGGTCAAGCAGATCGACGCGCAGCTGCAGCAGCGACACTACGAAGGGCTCCTCCGATGACAGCATCCGCACGTCTTCTCATCGTCGGCCCGCAGGGCTCCGGCAAGGGCACGCAGGGCGTGCGCATTGCCGAGTCCTACGGCATCCCGGTCGTCTCGACCGGCGACATCTTCCGCGCGAACATCAAGGAGGGGACGCCCCTCGGCCAGCAGGTCACGGCGATCCTCGACAAGGGTGACCTCGTCCCGGATGAGCTGACCAGCGAGATCGTGCGCGACCGCCTGTCGCAGGAAGACGCCGCTCACGGGTTCCTCCTCGACGGCTACCCGCGCAACACCGCGCAGGTCGCCCACCTCGAGTCGTTCCTCGCCGAGCGGGGGCAGGCGCTCGACGCCGTCATCCTCCTCGACGTGCCGCGTGAGGAGAGCCTGCAGCGTCTGACGCTCCGTGCGACCGAGCAGGGCCGTTCCGACGACACCCCGGAGGCCATCGGTCACCGTCTCGACATCTACGAGCGCGAGACCGCCCCGATCCTCGAGGTCTACGGCGCCAAGGGCATCGTAGACCGCATCGACGGTGTGGGTTCGCTCGACGAGATCACCGAGCGCATCGGCGAGGCGCTGACGGCGCGCGGCCTGCGTCTCGCGGCCTCCGCTTCCTGAGATGTTCCGCCGGTCGATCTACAAGACCCCGGCTCAGCTGCGAGCCATGGTCGAGCCCGGGCTCATCACGGCCGCGGCACTGGATGCCGTCCGCCCGCTGATCAAGGCCGGCGTCACCACGCTCGAGCTCGACACGGTGGCGAACCGCACGATCCTCGCCCGTGGCGCTGAGTCGAACTTCCAGCTGGTGCGCGGCTACTACCACACCACCTGCATCTCGGTGAACGAGCAGGTCGTCCACGGCATCCCGGGGGAGCGGGTGCTGCAGCCCGGCGACATCGTGTCGGTCGACTGCGGCGCGCAGTTCCGCGGATGGAACGGCGACAGCGCGATCACCGTGGTCGTGCCCGACCCGGAGCGGCCTGAGCTGGTCGCACGCCGTGAAGAGCTCTCCCGCGTCACCGAAGGCTCTCTGTGGGCGGGAATCGCGGCCATGGCGTCCGTATCGTCGATCGACGAGATCGGTGCGGCCATCCAGGAGTACATCGAGGCACAGGGGCCGTCCGCGGTCTCCGGCGAGCCCTACGGGATCCTGCGCGAGTACGTCGGTCACGGCATCGGTCGCAAGATGCATGAGGCCCCCAGCGTCTTCAACTACCGCACCCCCGACCGCGGCGAAGACGTGAAGCCCGGACTCGTGCTCGCCATCGAGCCGATGGTCACCGCCGGCGGGGATGCGACCTTCATCGAAGAGGACGACTGGACCGTCACGACGGTGGACGGCACGGACGGCTCCCATTGGGAACATAGCGTCGCCCTGCATGATGGGGGTATCTGGGTGCTGACTGCGCCCGATGGTGGAAGAGCCGGACTCGCCCCGTTCGGGGTCGAGCCTCGAGAGATCGGAAAGTAATGGCAGCGGCGAAGAGCAACACCAACTGGTTCGCGATCGGCGTCTCCATCGCCGTGGTCGTGGTGCTGGTGGCGATCGGTGGTCTCGTGGTGTTCCTCAACAACCAGGCCACCGCGCCCGGTGTAGCTCCCAAGAGCGATATCGTCGATGGGAAGACAGGAGCCATCAGCTTTGGATCCGGCGAAGATGAGATCGAGACGTACGTCGACTTCATGTGCCCGATCTGCGGCCAGTTCGAGGATGCTTATGGCGAACAGCTCCAGTCGGCGGCTGCGAACGGCACCATCACGCTCAGCATCCACCCGATCTCGATTCTCGATCGAGCCTCGCAGAACACGCAGTTCTCCACACGGTCAGCGAATGCGGCGTACTGTGTCGCAGAGCAGGCGCCTGACTCGTTCCTGGCCTTCTTCAACTTGCTGTTCGAGCGTCAGCCGGAAGAGAACTCGACGGGTCTGACGGACAAGGAGCTGTCTGCGATCGCCGAGGAGTCTGGCGCAGGCGCCGCAGCCGATTGCATCTCGGCCGGCACGTTCAACAAGTTCGTGGCTGACATGACGGCGTTGACCCCTCCTGACCCTGAGACCGGGCGCGTCGGCACCCCCACCGTTGTGATCAACGGGGATCGAATCCAGAACGCCGACATCGCGAGCCAGTTCGCCAAGCTGCTCGGGTGACATTCCCGGGCTTCTGACGAGCGCCCGGTCTGACTCCGCCATCACGGTCCCACCGCAGACGTCGGCACGAGCCGGACGCTGTAGGAGACGTCTTCCCGTCGTGCTTTGGTACAGAGCTGCGGGACGATGGTTCGTCGATACGTTGGAGCAAAGTCTCTAGTGAGTGGCGAGCCCCGTGACTACGGTCGTTTGAAGTAACTGATATGACCGGAGGATGGATGATGGAGATTTTGACGGCGGGGCCCGCGGGCGGGACCACGCGTAAGGTGCGAGGCAACAGGGTCACTCGGCGGCTCTCGGGGGCCGGTGCGGCAGCGGCCCTGGTCTTGGGACTGATGGTTCCCCTGGGAGTGGCCGCTCCCGCCCAGGCGGCAGGTTCCGCGACATGCTCCTCGTTCGGGTGGAGTGGTGCGAACATCATCGGGTCGTGCTCGAACAAGACGTTCCAGGTGATGTGGCAGTGCTTCCCGTCCAAGAAGTGGAACTACAAGACACTTGGCGGGCCGTTCGGCCTGAGCTTCAACTTCAAGGCGTGCGCGGTGACCTGGGTCACTGACGCGCAGGCAGTCATCTAGCGGTTTCCAGCCCGCGATACACTCGCACGAGGGCTTCGGCGCCGATTGGTTGCCGGGGCCCTCGTTGGCGTATATAATTGATCTTTGGTGCTTTGTGCCTTGATTCGGCGTGTCCGGCGGTGCAGCACCACAAACCAACCACCCACCGCAGATCGACCGATCTGCAGAAGCGTCAGCGAGGCTATGGCTAAGAAAGACGGTGTCATCGAGATCGAGGGCGTGATCTCCGAGGCTCTGCCCAACGCGATGTTCCGCGTTGAGCTCAGCAACGGGCACAAGGTCCTTGCAACGATCTCCGGCAAGATGCGGCAGAACTACATCCGTATCATCCCCGAGGACCGTGTGGTCGTGGAGCTCAGCCCCTACGACCTGACCCGCGGCCGTATCGTCTACCGCTACCGCTGATCGGTCGAGAAGTAACGGCCTGCCCCTGTCCGGGGCGGTACGAAGACAGCGAACAGGAAACATCATGAAGGTCAACCCCAGCGTCAAGCCCATCTGCGATCACTGCAAGGTGATCCGCCGTCACGGCCGCGTCATGGTGATCTGCAAGAGCAACCCGCGTCACAAGCAGCGCCAGGGCTGAGTCCCCGGCGGGCCCGCCGGTCTGATCGACGGGCCCGCGCTGCGCGGCATCGCTCACGCACATCTCACAACTGAAAACACACAACGGCAGGATCAGAACTCGCGCAAGCGGGGGACACCTCGGGCGGAGGCCCGGGCACCGATCCTGTTCCATACCTCCACAACACCCAGGAGAACCGCATGGCACGTCTTGCCGGCGTTGACATCCCGCGCGACAAGCGCGTGGTGATCGCCCTTACCTACATCTACGGCGTCGGCCGTACCCGCTCGGTCGAGATCCTCAAGGCGACGGACATCGACGAGAGCATCCGCGTGAAGGACCTCAGCGACGACCAGCTGATCGCCCTCCGCGACCACATCGAAGGCAACTACAAGGTGGAGGGTGACCTGCGCCGCGAGGTTGCAGCAGACATCCGCCGCAAGGTCGAGATCGGCTCCTACGAGGGCATCCGCCACCGTCGTGGTCTCCCGGTCCGTGGTCAGCGCACCAAGACCAACGCCCGTACCCGCAAGGGCCCGAAGCGCACCGTCGCAGGCAAGAAGAAGGCCCGCTAAGCGCGGCCCCAGGGACTAGGAGAACACTTTCATGGCTGCACCCAAGGCCGCCGCGCGCAAGCCGCGCCGCAAGGAAAAGAAGAACATCGCGCTGGGCCAGGCCCACATCAAGTCGACGTTCAACAACACGATCGTCTCGATCACCGACACCTCCCTTGCTGCCCTCGTCGAGCACCTTCTTCGGCTCGCCCCCTTGTGGCTTGCCCGGCGTCGGAATGGGCCGGTTGAGCGCGCTCTTGGCTTCCTGCTCGGTGCCCATCGAGTTGTAGAGGTCGAACCCGATGAACGACAGGAAGCGGTATGTCATGTACGGCGCGAACCCGGCCAGCGCCATCAGCACGACCCCGGCGAGAGGGTCGGCGATACTCGACAAATCGCCGTCGATCGGGGCCGACACCTGGGTCACTGCGACCAGCAGAATCACGACGAGTACGAGCTTGGAGAGGATGAGCGCGACGACGAACATCGCCCACTTGGAGATCCAGCCGCGCGTGGCATCCCAGGAGGCGCCGGAGAACGCGAACGGGGCCAAGACCACCGCGACCAGTAGGAGCGCCTTGCGGACTAGCAGGCTCAGCCAGACGATCGCAGCGGCTGCGATGGCCAAGGCCGCGAGGAAGATGGTCAAGATCGCACCGACACCGGGTGCCCCCACGTTCAGCGCGGTCAATCCGGCGACGAGGATCGCGATCTTGTCGCCCATCGTGGCTGTGGTTTCGCCAGCGGCTTGGATGATGCCGACCGAGAGTTGGTCAACAATCTCTAGCAGTAGGGCCGTGAGGGTGATCACCACGAAGGAGCCGAGGACGCTCTTGGCCAGCCCGAGGGCCGCTCGGGAGAGGGCGGCGGGTTCTCGGCGAATCATGCCCGTGATGAGCTGTAGACAGAAGAACAGCAGCATGACGAACACGGCGATTCCGAAGATCAGGTTGTAGACGCCTAAGTACTCGCCGCTGGTGACGTCGACCATCGTGGTCGTGTCGAAGACCGTCCAGACAGCCTCAAACATCCAGGCGGCTGCCGCGCCCATCGCACTGGCGAGCCAGTCGAATGGTGCCGAGATCAGCGTCGCTGCGGCTTCACCGGCGACGTCGCAGACGGTGGAGATGACGGGGATATCGCACACGCCCATCACGAGCCTCCTAGTGGTTCGGAGTAGATGGGCGGGTCAGACGGCTTGGCCGACGCCCCAGAAGAAGTTGATGAGCGTGACCGACGCGCCACAGACGACGGCGGCACCGCACGAGATCAAGACGCCGATCTTGCCGCGACCGGCCAGATGCGGGTTGGAAGAGTTGGACCCGTAGGCCCAGATGATCGCCGAGACAATCAACGCCAGGACCGACAGGATCAAGCCCACGGTCATGACTGCGCCGACGATGATGCGCAGCTGGTCGATACCCGGCAAGCCACTGGAGTTGGGGTCGATGTCGATCACGGCAGTTCTCCTTTGTGAGAGGACGGATGGTTCTGCCGTCAGGTGCTCCCCGCTGCCACGCACACGAAAGCGCCCGCCCCAGAGAGGGGCGGGCGCTCAGAAGAAGCCGGCGTCGTCAGAGTTGCTGGCCGATGCCAATCAGCCAGTTCATCCACGCGACACCGGCACCGGCAAGGACTGCGCCTCCGAGGGAGACCAGCACTCCGACGCGGCCCTTGGCGGCGGCGGCATAGTTGCCGGTGCTCGATGAGACCGCCCAGATGATCGCCGAGACGATCAGCATCAGCACCGCGATCACGAGCGCGAACATCAGCAGCGCCCCGACGACCTCCCGTAGATCGTCGATACCGGCCAGTCCATCGAAGTCGGGAAATACATCCATGACGCACCCCCGCTACTTCACCGTGACGTGCAGGTGGTCGTAGTGCCCACCCGTCACGTTGTCGGGGTCGTGCATCCCGCCGCCGTTGTAGGAACGCCAGCCCTCGGAGTCGCGCGAGAGCGACCAGATCTTGCCCTGCCAGATCAGGTACTCGACACCGAGAGCTTCGGCGTGGGTCTGCATCCACTCGGTGACCTGCCAGCCGTAGTCGAGTTGCTCGCTGGTCGGATACTGGCCGATCGCGTTGCCGAACGTCAGATCACACGCCCTGCCCAGGGGATGCTCTGACTGCGTGCCGGGCCGGGGCGAGTAGCAGCCCCAGCCCGTGTCTGGGAACTGGGCGAGAGTCTGCTCATACAGGTGCAGCATCCGGGCAGTGATCTGCCCGGTCGACGTCGGGTCATCGACCATCCGGCTCGGGTCGTCGCCGTCGAATGGAGCCGGGTCACCGGCGATACCGTTGGTGCCCGCGCAACCGTGGGGAGGCCCGACTGAGGCTTCGGGGAGGTCGGCGGCGTTGTGCTGGTTCAGCCATGCTGCCGGGTCGATCTGTTCGCCGTTGGTGCCGCCGGGGCGAACCTCGAAGTGCAGATGTGCTCCGGTGCTACGTCCACTCGACCCGACATCGCCGATGTGCTGGCCTGCGCGCACGTGATCTCCGACCGAGACGTGGATGCCGTGCTGCCACATATGCGCGTAGGCGGTGGCGACGGTCTGCCCGCTGATGGTGTGCTCGATGATGATGAGACCGCCGTAACCGCCTGAGAACTCAGCCACAGTCACTGTGCCGTCAGCGGCGGCCAGGATGGGGGTGCCGTCAGCTGCGCCGAGGTCGAGACCGGAGTGATAGGAGGTCTCGCCGGTGAATGGGTCGCTGCGATACCCGAACTCGCTGGTGACGACCCAGGTGCCCTCGGGCAGCGGGAACACCACGCGCGAAGACTCCGTGACTTGTCTAGTCGTCACCAGGTAGGGGCCAGTCGCGGTGGTCGGGCCGCCGGAGCCGGTGAGGGCACTGAGGATGGTGGCCGCGACCGGCTCGTAGTTGTTGTACCTGTCCGGGTGGGCTGAGACCTCGACAGCCTGTGCCGCCTCGCCCTTGCCCATCTGCTGCCAGCCAGGAATGTCGAGCAGGCCACGCGGACTCGGGTAGTTGGGGCCGTCCGGCCCGCCGTAGAACGCCCGCGCTTGATACGTGGAGTCCATGAGGTCGGCGACCGTTCCCCACCCCGACTGCGGGCGCATCTGGAACAGGCCGAGTGAGTCGTGGTCTGAGCCATTGCCATCGTTCGGGTAGTCGGCGCTCTCGGGGTAGGCGGAGGTGTTCGACAGCATCCGCAGGCTGGATTCGGTCAGTGCGGCCATGAGCGCGATCTGGATGCCGTCGCGCCCCACCCCGTCGATGCCGGAACCGATCTCGATGATGGTGGCCGCGTGCGTGAGTTGCTGCCGGTTGAGCGTGATGGTCTCGCCGTTCGCGGTGGTCGCGGTCAACGAGTCGGGGATGTTCCCTACGGTGATGCCGGAGCCGTCGATGGTGCACTCGGCGTTCGCGGAGGGGTTCATCAGCACGCCGATACCCAACAGGCCCATGAATGGGCCGAGCAGGAGCAGAAGGGCGAGGGCGATGACTGCTTTCTTCATCGTCATGGCCTCCGTCTCAGCGCAGTGGCTGGTCGAGAATCGACAGGCGCAGCAGGTAGCAGGACGGCACGACACCCGCATCGGGCGTGCTGGTCTCGCTTTGGCTGCCGGTCGGCGGGTCGTCGGGCGGGCAGGCGAGGAAGATCGTGAACGCCACCGAGTGCTCGGAGGTCACGGGTTCGTCGTTCCAGATGCCCTCGCGGTGCCGGGTGCCCTCGATCGTGATGGCGGTCGCCCCGACCGGGAGTTGTCCGGGCCGGGCTTGTTCGACCGCTTGTGCCCACTGCTCGGGCACGTAGGCTTCGGTGATGGTCAGGTGCTGGCTCGTGCTGTACTGGCGCAGATCGACCCAGGCGTCACGCGACGGCAGGTAGGAGGCGATGTCAGAGGCCAGGCCCGCCTGCTCGTTCCCGGTCGGGTCGCCCACGTCCAGCAGCACGGCGGTGTAATCCAGCGGCAGGAACCCGCTGGTGGTATCCCAGGTGAACAGCACGTGCGCGGCCTCGCGCGCGAACTCGTCGGGGTCGGTCGACGGGGCGATGTAGGGCAGGCGCGGAGTCGGCCGGGTCGGGTCGGTGGGCGCAGGCGCTGCCGGTGCTTCGGGTCGGGTGCCGTCGTCGTTCGGGCCGATCACCAGCCCGTAGACGCCGATCGCAGCCAGGACGAGGAACGCGACGCCGGCGCAGACAAAGGAGATCAGTCGGCGGCGGGTGCGGGCGGGATCATCGGGAGTCGTCTTCATGACCCCCAGGTGCGCCGTCCGCGCACCCGACGAGGGTCAGAGCGCCCGGAGGTGCCTGCGCGGATTGCTCAACGCCTGCCGCGCCGTGCGCAGGTCGTCGGCGAACGTGCTGGTGCCGTCAGCGGTCGCCAGGAACGAG
>NZ_JAGYWT010000270.1:0-3289 GCF_019279095.1 Microbacterium sp. BF1
GGCGGCACGGGAGCGGCGCGTGGTGGTCGGAGCGCGCACACCCTTGGGGACGGCGGCGTGCTGGAGGAGAGCGAAGATCAGGTCGACGACCAGCGCGAGCACGGCCACGAGGATCGCACCGCCGAGCACCTGGTCGAACTTGCGCAGGGGGATGCCCTGGATGATCGGCCAACCGAGGCCGCCGAGGTTCACGTATGCGGCGATGGTGACCGTGGCGATCACCTGCAGCAGGGCCGCGCGGATGCCACCGACCAGCAGCGGGAGCCCGAGGGGCACCTCGACCTTCCAGAACACCTGCCACTCGGTCATGCCCATCGAGCGCGCGGAGTCGAGCACGCGACGGTCGATGGCCTCGAGCCCGGTGTAGGCGCCGGCGAGGAGGGAGGGGATCGCGAGGAGCACGAACGTGATGATCGCGGCCTCGGGCACCCGCAGCACGCCCAGGAGGAGCACGAGCAGCACCATCAGGCCGAACGACGGGATGGCGCGCGCCGCACCCGACACCGCGACGGCGATCTCGCGACCCTTGCCGGTGTGGCCGATGAGCCACCCGAGCGGTATCGCGATGACGCCGGCGATCAGCACCGAGATCAGCGTGTAGTACATGTGCTGACCGAACAGGACCGGCAGCGAGTAGGTGCCCACCCACCGGTCGGGGGAGAAGAGCCAGGCGAAGGCTTCCGTGAAGACGTTCATGCGGCGGCCCCCAGTGCGGCGGTCTGCTTCGCGGCGGACGGCGTCTTGGTGGCGCGAGTCCAGGGCATGAGGGCGCGGCCAAGGAGCATGAGCAGCAGATCGATGAGGAGGGCGATCACGACGACGGCGATCACTCCGGCGAAGACCTCGGCGAGGATGCGTCGCTGCAGACCATTGGTGAAGAGGTAGCCGAGGTTGGTCACCCCGACGAGGATGCCGACCGTGGCGAGGGAGATGGTGCTCACGGCTGCCACGCGGAGGCCGGCGAGCACCACGGGACCGGCGAGGGGGAAGTCGACGGTCCAGAACCGGCGGAAGCCGCCGTATCCCATCGCGGTGGCCGACTGGCGGATGGCGGGGTCGACCGAGTCGAGGCCGTCGGACACGGCCCGCACGAGGATCGCGACCGCGTAGATCGTGAGGCCGATGATGAGGTTCACGGGGCTGCGGGCGGGATAGCCGGCGACCGAGGGGAGCAGGATCAGCAGCGCGAGGGAGGGGATCGTGTAGAGCAGTCCGGTGAGGACGATGACCGGCCCCTTCACCAGCTGATAGCGCCACGCGACCCACCCGAGGGGCAGCGACAGCACGAAGCCGAGCACGATCGCGATCGCACTCTGCTGCAGGTGGATGGCGGTCAGCTCGAGGATGAGGCCGATGTTGTCGACGATCCAGTTCACGGAGCGCCCTTCGTCACGCTCTCCTCGCTCAGGAGCGCGTGGGTCACCGCATCCGGCACATCGACGATCGACCCCTGGGTGCGCCCCTCGGAGTCGACCACGACCGTGCCGCGGGGAGTCTGCTTGAGGTGCAGGGCGCGGCGACCGCGGTCGGCGCCGATGAACGCCGAGACGAAGTCGTCCGCAGGGTTCTCGATGATCTCGCTGGGGCTGCCGACCTGCACGATGCGCGCGCCCTTGTCGAGGATGACGACCTGGTCGCCGAGCAGGAACGCCTCGTCGATGTCGTGCGTGACGAACACGACGGTCTTGTCGAGTTCGCGCTGCAGCCGCAGGGTCTCCTGCTGCAGGTCGGCCCGCACGATGGGGTCGACCGCGCCGAACGGCTCGTCCATGAGCAGGATGTTCGGGTCGGCGGCGAGTCCGCGGGCGACACCGACGCGCTGCTGCTGCCCACCGGAGAGCTGGCTGGGGTAGCGGTCGGCGAGCGCCTGGTCGAGGCCCACCGTGTCGAGCAGCTCACGCGCCCGTTTGTGGGCAGCCGTCTTCTTCACGCCGGTCAGCCGCAGCACCGTGGCCACGTTGTCGATCACCGTGAAGTGCGGCATGAGGCCGGAGTTCTGCATGACGTAGCCGATGCGTCGGCGCAGGGCCACCGGGTCACCCTGGAGCACGCTCTCGCCGTCGATCTCGACCTCGCCGGAGGTGGGTTCGACCATGCGGTTGATCATGCGGAGCAGGGTGGTCTTGCCGCAGCCGGACGAGCCGACGAACACCGTGGTCTTGCGCGAGGGCAGCACGAGGCTGAAGTCGTCGACGGCGAGGGCGCCGCCGGGGAAGCGTTTGGTGACGTTGCGGAACTCGATCATGGGCTGGTCTCCAGTCGGTCGATCGATGTGCGAGCGGACGAGCAGGGGCTCTTCAGATGGCTACGGGCCGACCTCGACGCGGGGATCGAACGCGACGTACCCGGAGAAGTCCTTGCCCACGCGATCGAACGCGGAGGGGAAGGGGTTCGGGTAAGACCAGGCGTAGTCGGTGTAGAGCTCTCCGTCGGTCTGCACCGAGAAGTACTGCGCCGCGCCCTTCCACGGACAGGTGTACGGCGTGGGACTCTCGACGAGTGCCCCGGGTGTGATGGATGCGGGCGGGAAGTACCAGTTCCCTTCGATGCGGGCGAGATCGCTCTCGTCGGCCTCGGCGATGACGGTTCCTGCGAGTACAGCCTTCATGGTCCTGCCTCCTCGGATGTGAGTTCGAGCGTATAAGACGGCTGCGACATCGGGGATGAGGGTTGCGTCGCGGCCGTCAATATGAGAAACAATCCCGTTCCTGTTCGGCACGATCACGCAAACGGATTGCTCCCGATGTCGGGATCGACTCCCTCCACGGCTCAGGCGGAGTCGCGGCCGTATCCCTCGAGCAGCCGCAGCCAGATCTCGCTGATCGTGGGGTACGACGGCACCGCGTGCCAGAGGCGGGCGATCGGGACCTCGCCGACGATCGCCACGGTGGCCGCATGCACGAGCTCCGCCACCTCGGGACCGACGAACGTCGCACCGACCACGACGTCGCGGTCGGTGTCGATCACGAGCCGCGCCTGGCCCTCGAAGCCGTCTTCGTAGAGGCTCGCGCCGGCGACCCAGCCCAGGTCGTAGTCGACGGCCTTCACCGAGATGCCGGCCTTGACCGCCTGGGCCTCGGTGAGCCCGACGGAGCCGACCTCGGGAATCGAGAACGTGACCTGCGGCACGGCAGCCTGGTCGGCTGTGGCGACGTGACGGCATCGGTGCACTGCTGCTCGTGCTCGCCTACCGTCAGGCATTCAGCAACCACGAGAGCAACCCGGCCAACGGACGTTTCATGACGTTCGTGCGCCGTCACCTCCCCGTCAGCGACGAGTACAACGGCGA
>NZ_JAGYWT010000271.1:0-3286 GCF_019279095.1 Microbacterium sp. BF1
CCTACCACCGGCGACGTCGACAGGTCCGCCTGGGTCGATTGACGCCGGTCGAGTTCGAGACCATCATGAACGAAGAACTGGCCCTCGCGGCCTGACCAGAACAGTCACCTGTTCCTGCATCAGACCCCCGCGCGAAGATCTCGCGTGGCGGGCTCGACTGGGCGCTTACGGCGATCGTGGTCGACCATCTCACCGTGACCCGCGCCGCGGCCGGTCTTGGGGTGTCCTGGCATACCGCGAACAGTGCGATCCTCACCGAGGGCCGGCGTCGTCTGATCGACGCTCCCGGCCGCCTCGAACACCTCCGCGGCTCCGCCCTCGGCTTCCGCAACCTCACGAACTACATCGCCAGAAGCCTGCTCGAAGCCGGAGGCTTCAGACCCCACCTACACCCTCAAATGCGATGAGCCACTTATCCGTGCAGCGGTCCCGGGTCGCGGTCAGCGACATGGTCCAGGGCTTACCGATCGGGACATCACCAACGTCCAGCAACACCCGCCAGACGACGCTGTGCCGGACCGAACCACTACCTCCGTTGGTTGAGCGTCAGGCTGCCACGCGCGCGAGGGCGAACATGGCGGACATCAGAACGATGAGGATGCCGGTGGCGATAGCGAGCCGATCGGCGAGTGTACGGCGCATTCAGGCCTCCTTCAGGCGAAGTTGTATCGCTCGGAGTGGTACTTGGACATCGGTACGCCCAGTGTGCTGAGGGTGGTCTCCATCGAGTCCATCATCGGGGGTGGTCCGCAGATGAAGTACTCGTGCTCGTCGTATGGCGGCGGGACGTGGCGCCGCAGGATGTCAGCGGTGATGAAGCCTCGCTCGCCGGTCCAGTCGGCGGGCGGATCGGTGAGCACGTAGACGGTGGTCAGCGCCAGCCGGCCGGCGATCTTGTCGAGTTCCTCGCGGAACGTGATCGACTCCCAGTCTGTAGCCCCGTACAGCAGGATGACAGGCCGGTTGTCGTGTCGGTCGGCCAGGGTCCGGATGATACTCATCATCGGTGTGATGCCGACACCGCCAGCGATGAGGATGTG
Organism: Microbacterium sp. BF1; assembly: GCF_019279095.1. Lineage (NCBI taxonomy): Bacteria > Bacillati > Actinomycetota > Actinomycetes > Micrococcales > Microbacteriaceae > Microbacterium > Microbacterium sp. BF1. The sequence goes on from NZ_JAGYWT010000271.1 coordinate 1,041, forward strand.
CATGTCGGCCGGGTTTCCGATCGTGAACGCCCCATAGGGTCCGTCCACGTAGACTCGCTTGCCGACCGGAATCGTCCCAACCGTAGCGGTGAAGTCCCCTAGCCTGCGGATCGACATCTCGACCGATCCCTCGCCGGCCTCAGCGCTGCCGGAGAAGGAGAACGGGTGACCCGTGATGCGGAAGGGACCGCCCCAGACGGTGAGCCAGCCGAACTGACCGGGCTCGAAGTGGAAGCCGTCGTGCCCGTCGGGCTCCATCACGAGCGTCGTGGTGTCGCCGCGTTCAGCACGCACCTGTGTGACCGTGTAGGGCCTGCGGAGCATGAACAGCGGCCTGACGATGCGCACATAGGCGAGCAGTCCGATCCAGAACACCGTCAGAGAGATCCACAGCGCCCTCTTCCACGGATCGGCTAGGTAGAAGCCCCAGCTCACCATGTGCGCCAGGCCGGTGACCACCGCGGCGACGGCCAGGACGACATGCAGATGGTGCCACGTCTCGTAGCGCATCCGCAGACGCGCCCGCCACAGCGACGTCATCACGAGCACTAGGAGTGACACCACGGACAGCACGGCGAAGCGCGCGCGCCAGGGCGCGTCGACGAAGGTGAGGAGTCCGATCAGGTTTGGCCGGACGATGAACAGGATGACCGGATGGGCGATAACCAGGGCGACGGCGACCAACGAGAGCTGGCGGTGCAGGTGATAGAGAACGTCTTCGCCCCACGGCTCGGTCACTCGCCGGAACCGGGCAGTGAGACCGAACTGCAGTCCCATCATCGCGAGCCCGGCATAGCCGATTGCGGCGGAGAACTCGGTCCAGAAGTCCCGGGCCGGCCCGACGGTCCCTATGAGCAGAGCGAAGAGAGGCGCCAGGACGAACACCAGGTAGCCGGCTACCCAGGCGGTAGCGCGCGACGGATGGGAGCGCCTCATTGAACTGTCCTGGATCTCTCGGAGAGTTGGTTGATTATGCGGCCCCCGAGGCGGGGTGGTCAAGCCCCAGGTAGTGGTGTAGCGCAGTGTCCTTCGATTGTGATGGTTAGGCGCTGAGTTGAAGGACGGTGTCGGCGATCACCTCAGTTCCGGTGTCGGAGACGAGGCAGAGCCGGGATCTAGCGAGGATGTCGAGTCCGAGGGCGATGAACCCGTCGAGGCTTGAAGCAGTATAGAAGTGGGTGGTCATGGGAGCGCACCTTTCTTGCGATGTTCTGGAAATCAGGGTCAGAGTTCTGCATCATTGAGCGCAAGCCGCAAGTTATATGGATTCCTCGTCCCTTCGATGCCAGGCAAACCAGGCGACCACACAGAAGGCTGCGAGCATGACGAGGTCAGCGATGAACGCAACTGGGACAGATCGAGATATCCGCGCAACCGGGAACGCAGCCGCCGCAAATACCAACAACACAGCGCTCCAGCGGGGCGTGAGCCCGGTCCACCAATGCATTGCGCCCAAGGACAAAAGCGCGACCGGGAAGAGCGGTCCGGCCAGAATCAGCACAATAGCCACCGGGAGTGGGTAGATGTCGAAAGTAGCTAGCGAGCGAAACTCGGTGATACCGAACACACTCTCAAACACGCCTTGCAGCCCGAACGCGACGGTGCCGAACATGCCGATCAGCACCAGAAGCATCCATAGCCCCGACAGAAGGGGAAACCGGGGGCGGAGGGCGTTGTATTCCCCAATGAGTCCGTACACCCAGGGCACGGCGGCTATGGCAATGAGAAGCCCGCCGGTCACTCCATAGTGTCCGTCGATCCAGAAGAGCGGTGACAGGGCGAACAGCAAGGGTCCGATAATCAGACCAAGGCTTTCCAAACGGCGTACCACCATGCCCAAAGAGTAACACTGCCAAAGCTCTGGCGCTTAGCCGTTATTGAGTGCCGCAGAAGCCGGCCCCTGCAGCGGAACTGCTGGTGCGACGGCTTTTCCGGCTCTTCGCAGTTGAGAGTGTAGGTGGGGGCCGCGCGGCGATCGCGGGATAGGTGTCGAGGTCTTCCATGATGGAAGTTCCTACGCTGCCCATCCGAAAGACCTCGACGTGCTCCAAACTACCTTCGCTGCGCCCTGCCTGACCACGTTCTGTCGCCTCGACGAACTCGGCCTCGAGGCTATAGGGGCTCTTCGCAGTTGAGAGTGTAGGTGGGGGCCGCGCGGCGATCGCGGGATAGGTGTCGAGGTCTTCCATGATGGAAGTTCCTACGCTGCCCATCCGAAAGACCTCGACGTGCTCCAAACTACCTTC
>NZ_JAGYWT010000272.1:0-3263 GCF_019279095.1 Microbacterium sp. BF1
CCGTGAGCCGGATCCCGAGCACCCGCCGCCCGGAGGAGCCCGCCTATCTCGACGTCGACGGGTGAGACCGCTCTCTAACATCGCGGAAGATCCTGCCGGTTCGACGCTGGGCCTGTCGCGCACCCTCGTGCATCGCGAGCCACAGAGGCCGCGCGACGGCCGCGCGAGTTCGAGGCCATAGACGCCGAGATCGAACGGTACGTTTTCGGCTAACCAGGCGACTCGAATGATGCTCCGGATCTCGGATCTTCCGTAGTCAAAGATCTACGACGCGGACCTCATCCTGTTCAGCGCTACTGGTGCTTAGTCTCCTGGGCACGTCGGCGCGCCTCTGCGTCTAGATCCCACCGCCTGACAGCGGCCGGGCGGCTGAGCCGCCACCGCAGCCCCAAGGGTGTGGGTGTCGCCCTCGTCGCCGTCGGTCGCGTGCTCCACGATCCAGAGGTCTGCGGCTTCGTCCCTCCCGAATGCTCGCAGGATTCCGGCCAGCGCGTCGACCTCGGGGCAGCTGAGGCGCACGGCCAGGTCGTCGGCGGTGTCCCCGCGGGAGCACACGAAGGCGAACTCGGCCACTGCGTCGAGGAGGGTCGGCTTCTCCGGTGTGGGGCTGGTGGTGATGGTGTCGGACATGGCGTCTTCCCCTCGATGGTGGCGCGGGGTACTGCTACGGATGCCACCCCAGCGCCTATAAAGGAGGGCGAGGGTCCGTCGAGTCAGGCCCTGCTCCTGGTCGAGCTCGCGGCAATCGCTGTCAGCTCTCCCCTCGACCGAGCGCCCGTTTTGCGGAGCAGATTCGACACGTGGAACTTGACGGTGTTGTCGCTGATTCCCAGTTGATCCGCGATTGCACGATTGCGAGCTCCCGATGCCACCAGGCGGAGCACATCGCGCTCCCGCGGGCTGAAGTTCACCGAGTCCTCGAGCGGCTCTGCTTCTGCCGGGGGGTCGAGCGGGAGCCGGATGTCGAGGGATGTCCCCCAGCCTGTCGTCGACGACACCTCCAGGTCGCCGTCGAGAGTAGCGACACGTTCGGCGATGGGCCTGATCGCGTCGTCGTGGGCGCTGATCTCGCCCTGACCGTCGTCGCGGATGCCGATGAGCAGGTTGAGGCCGTCGCAATCCCACTGGATGCGCACCCGTTTCGCCTCCTCCTGGTCGACAAGCGCGAGCACCGCGCTGCGAACGATCGCGCGAGCCGCATGAGCCACCTCCCCTGGCAGCGCCCGCCCACCGGTCGGCGGTTCGACGAACTGCACGTCCAGGCCGCCGAAGCGCGCGAGCGGACGAAGGTCGGTACGGAGCCGCGCGAATGCCCCATCCACCGGCTCCAGCATGGTGCCCAGCTGCTGGTCGGTCGTGATGCGCAGCTCGATCAGGGCAGCGGATGCCAGATCGAGCGCCGTCGCGCGGCTTGCGCGGTCCTCCAGTCGCGTCGAACGAAGGACCGCGAGAATCGACTCGAGCGTCACAGCATGCCGATCAGCCTGTTCGGCCATCGCCTGCGCGTGCTCGACCTGAAGCCTGCGAGAGACCGGACCGAGCTCGTTGTTGTTGCTCACCGCTTCAACCTACCCGGCCAACCTGTACCTACCGCAATGGGTAGGTCCACTCTACCGCCGGGCGGGCGCGTCGCTGCCGCAACCCGGCGACCATGGATACATGACTGCTGTGGACCGTGACGTATCGACGCCCTCGCCACCCGACGTGACGGCATCCCTTTCCCTCATCCTGGAGGAAGTCAGGGCGACGACCGACGCGGTGATGACACACCGAGTGGACGACCTCGACAACCTCGCCGAAACCCTCGCGAATGCCAGGCGGATCTTCGTGCTCGGAGCGGGCCGTTCCGGCATCACCCTGCAGATGACTGCCATGCGCCTCATGCACCTCGGTCTGACCGTGCACGTCGTCGGCGACGTGACCACGCCGGCGATCGGCCCCGGCGATGTGCTGCTGATGGCAAGCGGCTCAGGAACGACGACATCGATCGTTCGTGGGGCGGATGCCGCGGTGAAGGCTGGCGCGAAGGTCGCCGTCATCACAACAGCCGCAGCGTCGCCGTTGGCTGCGCTCGCCACCGCCGTGGTGGTCGTGCCGGCCGCGGGAAAGCTGGACCGTTCCGGCACCGTCTCGGCGCAGTACGCGGGCGGTCTGTTCGAGCAGACCGTCATGCTGCTCGGCGACGCTCTGTTCCACAGCCTCTGGCTGCGTTCGGGGCAGAGCGCAGACGAGCTCTGGCCCCGGCACTCGAATCTTGAATGACACCACCTCCTTGTATACGCGGAGGCTCGCACCACAACCAGAAAGAAACACTATGAAGTTGCAGTTCGCCATGGACACCCTGACCACCGAAGCAGCGCTCGAGCTCGCCGCTGCCGCCGCGCCACATGTCGACATCCTCGAACTCGGCACGCCGCTGATCAAGAGCGCGGGCCTGTCGGCGATCACCGCCGTGAAGGCTGCGCACCCGGACAAGATCGTGTTTGCCGACCTCAAGACGATGGATGCCGGCGAGCTCGAGGCCGACATCGCGTTCGCCGCGGGCGCTGACCTCGTCACCGTTCTCGGTGTCGCCGGTGACAGCACCATCGCCGGAGCGGTGAAGGCCGCGAAGAAGCACGGCAAAGGCATCGTCGTCGACCTGATCGGTGTCGCCGACAAGCCCGCCCGTGCCCGCGAGGTCGTCGCCCTCGGCGCCGAGTTCGTCGAAATGCATGCCGGACTCGATGAGCAGGCGGAAGAAGGCTTCACCTTCGCCACTCTCCTGCGTGACGGAGAAGCATCCGGTTCGCCGTTCTCGGTCGCCGGTGGTATCAATGCGAGCACCATCGCCTCCGTCCAGGCATCCGGCGCGCAGGTCGCCGTCGCTGGCGGAGCCATCTACGGCGCACCAGACGTCGGCGCCGCTGCCGCCGAATTGCGCGCCGCGATCGCCTAGCCCGAGTCGATGTCCGCATGGGGTCGCGGAACACCCACGAACCCATGCGGCCTTCGATTGCACCCTGACTGACCACCGTGACCCCCCCCCTACGCGGGGTCTGATGCAGGAACAGGTGACTGTTCTGGTCAGGCCGCGAGGGCCAGTTCTTCGTTCATGATGGTCTCGAACTCGACCGGCGTCAATCGACCCAGGCGAACCTGTCGACGTCGCCGGTGGTAGGTCCGCTCAATCCAAGTCACGATCGCGATGCGTAGTTCCTCGCGAGTGGCCCAGGAGCGCCGGTTCAGGACGTTCTTCTGCAGCAGGCTGAAGAACGATTCCA
>NZ_JAGYWT010000273.1:0-3262 GCF_019279095.1 Microbacterium sp. BF1
GTCCGCTGGGCTACTTGCTCAAGGACCGCGTCGCCGATGTCTCCGAGTTCCTCGCCTCCGTGCAGCGGATCTCCGAGGGGGCCACCGTGCTCGACCCCGAGGTCGTCGCGCAGCTGCTGACCCGTCGCAACCGGGACGACCGGATGCTGCGGCTCACCGAGCGCGAACGCACCGTCCTCGCTCTGATCGCGGAGGGGAAGTCGAACCAGGCGATCGCCGGGATCCTGTTCCTCTCGGAGGCCAGTGTCGAGAAGCACATCACCTCCATCTTCCAGAAGCTGGGCTTCGAGCAGGACGAGTCGGGAAACCGCCGCGTGCTCGCCGCCCTCGCCCACATCGAGAACACCGGTGGCCCGACGCCGCCGACCGGCCAGACAGGAGTGGCACGATGACCACCGACAACAACGGCACCCAGGGCGAGCACACCCCGCTCACCCCTCCGCCCGCATCCCCTCCCCAGGCGCCGGCATCGCCGTCCGCTCCGACGCCTCCTCCTCCTTCCGGCGGTGGACGATCGTCGGGGGCCACCGCGGTGATGGTCGTGACCGCGGTCGTCGGCGGACTCGCCCTGCTCGGGGCCGGGGGAACGGCAGCAGCTGCGGCGGCCGGGACCATCGTCTCCTCGAGCCGTCCTGATTCCGTGCAGAGCGTGGAGGTCGACGGACTCGAGAGCGTCGACGTGGACGCCGACGCCAGCAGCATGCGGGTCGAGTTCGGCGATGTCGACGAGGCGACGCTCGCCATCACGAATGGCCGCGGTACGCCGTGGACGTTCGAACGCGACGGCGATGAGCTGGTCGTGCGGAGCCCCCAGGGGGTGTTCGGCTGGTGGATCGGCGGCTGGTTCGGCGACGAGGAGATCGCGGTGCTCACCCTCCCCGAGAGCCTGCGTGACGCGCGACTCGATGCCGACCTGAACCTCGATGCGGGCAGCCTCGACGTGGTCGGCGACTTCGGAGTGCTCGATGTGAGCGTGAGCGCCGGTGCGCTCGATGTCGAGGGAGCCGCGAAGGAACTCGACGTGCAGATGAGTGCGGGTCGCGCCGACATCCTCCTGGACGGCGTCACCATGGCCGATCTGGGTGTCTCCGCGGGTGATCTCACGGTGGAGCTGACGGGGACCCCTCCGACGCAGACGGCAGTCGACGTGAGCGCAGGGACCCTGGATCTGACGGTTCCCGACGTCGAGTACGCGATCACTCAGGACATCAGTGCCGGCACGTTGAACGCCGAGATCGAGGAGGCATCGAGCTCGCGCAGGAGCATCGACGTCTCGCTCTCGGCGGGTACCGCGACCATCAGACCGGGCCGCTGAACACGGTCGAGGGGGAAGACACTCCCGGGTGCTCCCCCTCGATTCGGATTTTCCGTGTTTCTCCGGTAAAGTCTTGGAGGTTGACGGGGCTATAGCTCAGGCGGTTAGAGCGCTTCACTGATAATGAAGAGGTCCCAGGTTCAAGTCCTGGTAGCCCCACTCCTTAACTCAAGAAAATCCCTTACGGGGCCTTAGCTCAGTTGGTAGAGCGCCTGCTTTGCAAGCAGGATGTCAGGAGTTCGAATCTCCTAGGCTCCACAATTTCAGACGTACTAGAACACCTGACATCGGTGGAAGCCGGTGTTGGTGCGAGGGCGGCGAACGGCTCAGCGAGCTTGATCGTCGCCCTCTCGTCTTCGCTGATCTCGATGCCGTTGGTGAGCGCTTGGTTGGCCAGCCGCTTGCCTTGGTCGTCGGTGCGCGCGTACAGGGTCGCGCAGTCAACGAGCAGGCTGAGCGCGGTGCTGAGGTGCTTGCGTGAGCCCTCGTGCTGGTCGTGTTCGCTGGCGAGGCGGCGGTCGATGTCTGCAAGCCCGGCCCGGATGCGGTCTTGGTGCCGTTTGAGGGTGTCGAGGTCGATGGCGTCGGCGAAGTGTGCGGCGAGCAGCTTGTCGCTCTCGTTCTGGAGCCGCTTGCGGTTCTCGGTCAGGTCGGCCAGTTCCTGGGAGCGGGAGGCGAGCCGTTCATCGAACGCTGTCTCGACCTGAGCGGCGAGGTCGGCGTACTGCTCTTCGGTGATGGAGATGTCTCGGTAGCAGTCCGCGACCAGCTGCTCGGCGATACCGACCGGCACGGCCCGCCGGGTGCAGTTCTTCCGTTTGGAGGCCCGACCGGAGCACACGTAGTAGGCGTAGCGCACGCCTTGCTTGTTGGCGGGGTAGTCCAGTTGCATCCGTGACCCGCACTGGCCGCAGAACAGGGAGCCTTTCAGGTAGTGGTCGTGCGTGCGGCGGCGCTCGGCCGCGATCTTGCGGGAGTCGAGTAGACGTTGGACTTGCTGCCAGGTCTCGACATCGACCAGCGGTTCGTGGGTGCCGGACTGCTCGGCTCCCTTGTAGCGGACGATGCCGATGTAGTACGGGTTGCGCAGCATCGAGAAGAACGTGGAACGGCCCACCGGCCCGGACGGACGCTTCGGCGTGGGTACGGTGGTGAGTCCGCGCGCGGTGGCCTCGGCGAGCAGGCTGACAACGGTGTGCTCACCGGTCGCGTACTGCTCGAATACCCACCTCACCAGCGGGGCGCGCTCGGCGTCGATCTCGACGGTGCGGTACTCGCGGCCCTGCTCGTCACGCTTGCGGACGTTGAGATACCCGACTGGTGCTCGCATCGGGGTTCCGCCGGTCTCGAACTTCTGGTTCAGGCCCTTGCTGACCTCGGATGCGAGGTTTTTGGAGTAGAACTCTGCGATGGAGGACATGATGCCGTGCAGCAGCATCCCCGAGGGCGTCTCGTCGATGTTCTCCGTCGCAGACACCAAGGTCACCCCGGCTTCGACCAGGCGGCGGTGAATCTCCACATCGTCCAGTCGGTTGCGGGCGAGGCGGTCGACCTTGTGGACGATGCAGTATGTGACTTGATGCGTGGCGATGTACTCCAGCATCCGTTGCAGGTCTGGCCGGTCAGCTGAGCGGGCGGACTCTCCGGCGTCCACAAACTCGGCGACGATGCGTGCGCCGAGGTCTTCGGCCTTGCGCGCGTTCGCCTGGCGCTGAGCGGGGATGGAGAACCCCTCGTCACGACCCCCCTTGGTCGCCTGCTCCTTGGTCGAGACACGTTGATACGTCACCGCTGTCAGAAGCGGCGACGTATCCGTGTCGTGTATCGGCATTGTCAGGGTCATGGTGGCCTCCTTGCTCGCCAGACGACGAATGGGCGTGCGTCGTGTTTCCGGTGCTGTGTCGATCACCGATGCGACGCTGCTGCTCATCAAGCTCCTGGGCGTGA
>NZ_JAGYWT010000274.1:0-3253 GCF_019279095.1 Microbacterium sp. BF1
TACAACCACGACCGCCGGCATTCATCGCTCGGCTACCTCGCACCCGTCGACTACGCTCGGCAATGCACCCATCAATCGGAAACCGACGACTCGCACAGCGACCGGACCGAATGAAGGGGGCGGCCCAGGTGTACTGCGATTTCCGTTATGCGTGACTGCCGACCCGCTCTACGTCGCTGGCCTCCAGGCCTTTGCCTCAGCTGCCATCGCTGTGCGCGCTGCTTTCAGGCCCGGGGCAGGGGTGGGGTTTTCGGACAAGTTCAGCGGCGGCGTCCATCGACGAATGACATGTCGTTCGATGTCAGCCAGGGGCGTCTCAAGGAGCGGTGGCGTCGACCAGACCGCCAAGGAGAGCCGGTCATGTATCCACCTAGTGAGCAAGAGATCCTGTTCGATGCTGAGTCCAAAGTTACTGAAATAGCCGGGCTTCGCAGGGTTCCGGGGAATGCCTTGGAGTTCCAGCGTTCCGCGGAGCAAGGACGCGAATGAACGACGAACTGTGCTGCTTCCGGTCTGTGCCTTCACTCGCGGGTCAACGGCGAAGTGGCCTTGTAGTTCTCGGCGTGCGAGCGACTCCTCGGCCTTGCCTACGTACAGCGGCAAGTCCGGCATCGGTGTGAGCCCCAGCTCATTCCATGCGATGGTGTCGCCATAGATGGCGTACAGTCCAGGCCTTGAGGGCACGTGGTCGGGCGCCTCAGTGATACTCCACCGTTTGGCACGGAGTGCATCGATTGCGTCGTCGAAGGTACTCACGCGATCACTCGTCCAGCGCCGCGTCGAGTTCGGTGCTGTCGTACTCGTCGGCCTCTTCAGCGACAGCTTGAGTGGTTACTCCCGACGACAGCTTCCGTCGCATACGGTCGCCCAGAGCGCGCCGCCGGGCTTCGAAGAATTCTCGGAAGGCAGCGGCGTCGTGCGGGAGTTCAGTCAGCTCATTGAGCGTGAGGTAACTGTTCATCGCGTCCGATGTTGGGTACGTTCGAGCGGCCCACTCGTCAGGTGCCGTCGCTGACTTGTCGATATTCTCCGGTCCAGGCAGCAGCTGCAGGTTCGCGAACCGGTCGCGCCTTGACCCGAATGCTTCAACCTCTTCACGCGAGAACCCTTGCTCCCGAAGGCGCTTCGGATCCAGCTGAGACTTCGGGAAAACATGGTCGACGTGAAATTGGTTGCGAGTGTCAACGTGGTCGAAGAGCATCGCCAGCACGGCGAATGTGCGTGCTCCCCCGTAGGACAGGTCGAGGATGTCGTCGACGAGCTCGTCCGTAACGGCTAGGGACTTGCCGCGCAACGCCATCGCGCGCTCGAGCTCCGTCATCGGGAAACCTGACTGGCCGTGGTCGTCGATCACCGTTCGAAGATCACGCAGCAACGTGTCCAAGCCGGATCCCCAGATTCCCCGGACGATGAGTGATCGGAGCAACCAAGAGCGCAGGAGTGCACGATCGGGCGCGTGAGCAACCGCTGTCCGGTACCCATCGTTGAGCCCTCGTGAGTGCAAGTAGTACGCGACGGGGATGATGACGCTCTTCGCGGAGAGAGTCGCGTCGGATAGCCCGAAGTCGCTGAGCAGGCCGGCGGCGAGCTTGAGGGAATTTCCGATCGCATCCCACTCCCGGTCGAGTACCGCCATGTTGTCGGTGTTGAAGTTTTTCACCTTGAACGCGATGTCGTTGATCCCTGCGAGCATGAGGCCGGCCTTGAGGACGACGTCCTGCGAGAAGCTGAATCCTGTGCCGGTGGAGTTGAGCGCGTCGACGAGTCCGTGGATGGCGTCTCGCGCGTCGCGCTCTTTCCACTGCGCGGTCGCGATCGACAGCAATAGGTCGCTGTAGGAGAGCGTCGTTCCGCCAGAGTTCACTCGGATAAAGATGTCGAGAACGCGTTCGACGTCTTGATCGGTTTCCTCGTACATCTGCAAGCTCTCTTTCGCGTGCACCGCGTCGTAGAGCTCCCCCAGAACCTGGATGGCGAACCCGTTGTTTCCGAGCCCGAGCTGCGCGAGTTCCATCATCGGTTGCATCGCAGTCGTGGCGTCGAAGACCTTCGCGACCGGGAACCAGTGGTGTGCTTCGTCTTCAGCGGAGTCGCGAATCTGCTCGTCTGTGAGCAGGCGGAAGTCGTAGCGCAGGCCCGCGTCGTTGGGTGCCGCTTCGCCGAGCACGTTCAGATACATTCGCCGGGTCGGGTACCCGTGTGCAGTGTTGTGCCGGGCGTATCTTTCCCGAACCGCGTAGGACCCACGCAGCCCGATATTCAGGGAGGTCAGTCGCTGCTGACCGTCGAGGACGGCAGTGACCTGCCTATCCGGCAAGTCGAGGTCGGGGTTGTGGCGCCGATCGAACTGCGAGTAGTCCTTCAGGAAGCCATAGAACTTGAACTTCGCGATGGTCTCCGGATCGATCCGCCAGGCGAGGAAGCTCCCGATCGGGTATCCGCGCAGAATCGAATCGAACAGCCGCACCACTTGTGACGGTTTCCAGACATACTCACGCTGGATGGCGGGCAGCACGAACTCGCTCTTCTGGATGTCGCGGAGCGTCGCCGCGATCGTTTTTGCTGGCAGATGTCCCATGCCACGAAAGTAGCGCCCCGCAGGTGGGCCGCCCCCTTCATTCGGTCCGGACGCTCTGCTCTGATCTAGCTCGCCTGCAATCTCTATAGCTAGGGCGTCATGTCGTACGGGCTTGCGCGGTGTCCGCTTCGTCAGGGAGCCCGGACTGTGAGCCACTCATCCGTGACGTGCAACCCGTAGCCGTCCTAGACACTGCCCTGCTCACACAAGCTGAGACGCGCTATCAGATGAACTTCGACGCCGGCGAAGGCCCTGAATAGCCGACCCCCGCTACTTACCAACAGACAACCTATGTGAAGCGCCCTGAGTTTGTTGGAGGCTCCTGACCTTGGAAACGAGGATGGGGTTATGCCGAAAGAGCAGACATCAGGGAAGCCGACGACGCGTCGGTATTCGCCCGAGGAGAAAACCGCAGCGGTCCGTATGGTGCGGACCCTCCGGGCGGAACTCGGGACCGAGCATGGGACGGTGCATCGGGTCGCTGCGCAGCTCGGCTATGGCGTCGAGTCCGTCAGGATGTGGGTCAAGCAGGCCGACATCGACGACGTCCCAGGGAGTCGAGCGACGCTCGTCGGGCAGTCGATGGGAGCCCACACTGCTTTTCTCGCAGCAGCAGCGCGCCCAGACCTGGCCGACGGGCTCGTGATGCTCGAAGGTCATGTGTCGGGGAGTGAC
>NZ_JAGYWT010000275.1:0-3247 GCF_019279095.1 Microbacterium sp. BF1
CGGCCGGAGTCAGCCGGGCATTAGCGTGGGACACGAGAAGCCTCCGTGTGATCGAGCTGCAGAACTAGACAGCTCCAACTCGACACCGGAGGCTTCTCCTACGTCAACAACGATCTGGGTCAGTACAGCTAGGCGCCCGAGCTGCGAAGGGCTTTTGTAGGAACGGGCCATCGCTCGAGTGGAGTGCCCAACGAGTTCTACGATCAGCTCTTCGGGGACATCCGCCGCGTAGAGAAGATCCACGGCGGCGTGCCGAAGATCGTGGAGCCGAACGTGGCGATCTTCACCGAGCAACTCGCGCTGGACCTCCGGCCACAGGCGCGTCTCCATGTTCGGATCGATAGGCCGCCCTTTTCGAGTGAAGACGAGCCCCCACTGGTTCGGGACCATAGTTTCCAGGTGGTGTTCCATGAGTTCTCGTAGTGGACTGATGAGCGGAACGGTCCGCCATCCCGCCTTCGACTTGGGACGTGTCAGGAAGAAGCCGCCGTAGAGGTGGCGGTAGTCGAAGTCGGGCGGTGCGATCGGACGCCCGGATTCCCCACGTCGAAGAGTCTGCATCTGCCAACTGATATCGATGTGAGCTGTCACCCGATCTGTCTCCAGGCCAACTACTTCACCACGGCGTGCACCAGTGAGCAGGTAGGTCATCCACTTCAGCCCGTCTTCTCTGCCCTTGAGCGCAGCGATGAGGTATCGCGCTTCGTCGATTGTCGGCACGTCCAGATTGGGCCGTCGGGTCTTGGCTGCTCGACGAGTCGTACGGGGTTCCGTTCGATTTCTTCCTCTCGAACCGCAACGTCGAACGCCCGAGCCGCGATGACATGCGCGTTCCGCACGGTCGTCGGCGAGCACTTCTCACGCATCAGGTGTTGCATGCGTCGAATGCTCGAGGCCCGGACTTCCGTCAGTGGGGTGTCAGCTCCGAGCGCCGGCACTATGTGGGTGTTCACGGCACTTCGATATCCGTCGGCAGTCCGCGGCCGCAGCTGCGGATACACGCACTCCGTCAACCAATAGTCGAACCACTCGCCAACTGTCGTTCCGCTGCCAGACGGATACGACGTTGACGATGGTAGGTCGGTCCCCGCGCGCGCCTTCTCGAAGGCTCTCAGGTGACCGAGCACCACCTCCCGGTTCTTGGAACGGTAGCTCTTTCGTCTTCGTTTGCCATCCACGCTGGGCAGAGGAAGGACAACGGTCCAGTACCCCCGTTGGTCCCGAAAGATTGTCCCGCTTCCCTGCGCTCGACGCTTGGTCATTCCTGGACACTACGAGCGTCCTCTCGATCGCGCTAGCGTGTCAGGTGGAGGTACGTGCACGTTGAACACCACACTCAAGTACGGGGCCGGCGTCTTCGCCCTCGCCTCCGCCACCTGGTCATTCGCCAGCGGCAGCTTCTGGCCCGGACTGCTCGCAGTCATCGCGGCCGGACTTGTTGCCGTCTCGATCATCCGTGACCGGGAAGACTGATGGAGCGCTACCTGTCACGCGCAGAGTTCGCCGAACGCATCGGAGTCCTTACCGGCACCCTCTCCCGGTACAAGCTCCCCGAACCCGACGCCATGATCGGGAGCACTCGAGGGTGGACAGCCGAGACGATCGACGCATGGAACGCTGCGCGACCGGGGAAGGATGCTGGCGCCGGCCGAAAAGCCCGGTAGGTTCGGACTGTGTGGTCAATAGAGACGCTCGACACCAGCTCCCACGACAGGGCCGCGTTCGACTGTGGAGTCGATGACCTGAACGACTGGTTGCGCAAGCAAGCCAACCAGTCCACCAAGAGGGGCTCTACGCTGACGCGCGTGCTTGTGAAAGAGGGTGAGGGCCGGGTCTATGGCTACTACGCCCAGACTGCCTACAGCCTCGTAGGCGAAGAACTTGCCCGAGCCTTTGCCGCACCCCTCAAGTACCCCGTGCCGTGCGTTCTCCTTGCACGGCTCGCCTGCTGCAAGTCCGTTCAGGGCGAGGGCATGGGAGGCGCGTTGCTCGCGCACGCTCTGCGATCCTGCGTGCGAGTCTCTGAGGAGATCGGGATCCAGTTCGTCGTCGTACATGCGATCGATGAGTCTGCAGCTCAGTTCTATGAACGGTATGGCTTCGAGCGGTTCGCGGATCATCCACATCACCTACTGATTTCCTTAAAGACCGTGAGAAAACTCTTCCCAGCTTGATCCTGTACAGACAACGTGCTTACATTGAACGTACACATCCCACCGGAGGAAATCATGGCTACCGCCACCGCTCCAAACAGCGCACGCGTGAACATGCGCATCTCGTCCTCAGCCCTTGAGGTCATCGACGAGGCCGCAACCCTTCAGGGAATTGACCGAACTGCGTTCTTCATCGACGCCGCCGTGACTCGAGCACGGAAGGTCATCTCTGAAGAGCGTCTACGCGTCACTGCTACCGAAGTTGAGCAGATCAAGCGACTGCTCTCCGACGACCAAGATCCTACTGAGGCGCTTCGTTCTGCAGCCCAGCGCCTAGCGGACCTCGGCCTGTAATGACGCCAGCCAAAGCGCCCCCGTCTTTGCGAGATGGGGGCGCTTTGGCGTTCCGCGGGGCACCGCGCTAGTCGTAGCAGCGGTGGACATGCCACCCGTCCTCCGCCTTGTGCACGTCGAACACGAACGACCGCCCCTCGTCGTCGGCTCCTTGGAATCGCCACCCGCACAGGCCGCGGTGGGGTTCGTCGAGCGGGACGGTCCAGTTCGAGTGTCGCAGTCTGGTGGGGGTGTCTGTGACGCGCCATCGTCGCCCGGCGTAGACCATCCGCGCGGGGATTGAGGCCAGAAAGGGACGAGCAAGCGCCTGGCGCCGCTCTACGACATGCAGGCGCAGCATCAGGCGATCCTCAAGGCGGCGAGGTGTAGGCCGCTGCAGTCGTTGACGGATCTCGAGTTGGCACTGCGAAATTGATGCAGACGATGACACCAGTGCTGGCGAGAGCTGAAGCCGTCAACGGCGGTTCTAATGTCAGATCGGGCGGTGACTGTCGAAGATTCCGCGCCTTTTCATCTCAGCGCGGGCTAGGTGTGATGTCCAGGGAGGTTGTTGAGTCTGCTGATGGGTGGGGCTCCGACGGCGGAGTGGTGCCTGTGATGATTGTAGAAGTGTATCCAGGCGGGTAGTGCTGCTCGCCGTTCGGTCTCTGATTCGTAGAAGCGTGCGTAGGCCCATCCGTCGGCGAGGGTGCGGTGGAATCGCTCGATCTTCCCGTTCGTTTGCGGGCGGTAAGGTCGGG
>NZ_JAGYWT010000276.1:0-3247 GCF_019279095.1 Microbacterium sp. BF1
CCGAAGACGCGGCCGAGAGCCAGGGCGTGCCGGAGGTGTCCGCCGACGACATCT
Source organism: Microbacterium sp. BF1 (assembly GCF_019279095.1). Lineage (NCBI taxonomy): Bacteria > Bacillati > Actinomycetota > Actinomycetes > Micrococcales > Microbacteriaceae > Microbacterium > Microbacterium sp. BF1. The sequence goes on from NZ_JAGYWT010000276.1 coordinate 55, forward strand.
CGCAGGCGGTCGACAAGGCGCTGCTGCGCTATGACCGACAGGGCGACGAGCACTACGACGTCATCAGCGCGTTCATCAAGTCGATCAGGGGCTCCGACCCCGACGCCGCGCTGCACTATCTCGCCCGCATGATCGAGGCGGGCGAGGACCCGCGCTTCATCGCCCGGCGTCTGGTGATCTCCGCGTCCGAAGACGTCGGCCTCGCCGACCCGCAGGCCCTCGCCATCGCGGTCGCCGCTGCCGACGCCGTGGCGTTCATCGGCATGCCGGAAGGGCGCATCCCCCTCGCCGAAGCGACGGTCTACCTGGCGACCACCGCCAAGTCGAATGCGGCCTACGTGGGCATCGACGCGGCCATCGCCGACATCCGTGCCGGCGGTTTCGGCCGGGTGCCGCTGCACCTGCGGGATGCGCACTACCCGGGGGCCAAGCGCCTCGGGCACGGTCGGGGATACGTCTATTCGCACGACAGCGAGTTCGGGATCGTGCCGCAGCAGTATCTGCCCGATGAGCTCGACGGGCGGCACTACTACGAGCCGAAGAACCTCGGGGCGGAGCGCGACATCGGGGCGCGACTCGAGCGCATCCGCCGCATCCTCGGCGACCGCTGACCCTGCCGATCGGGTGGAGAACCGCGATCTGTTAGACTTGAGCGGCTCGAAACCGAGTTTTCGGGCATCTCCTCGTTCACACCACACCTTGCTGGCGCCCCGGCGTGCGCTCCAAGGCAGAACGCGGACGATACGTCCGTGAGTCGTGAAAGACGCGACCACGTCATCGGAAGGAAAACTTCGTGACCACGAAGTCCCAGGACCGCCGCAAGGTGCGTCTCAGCCGCGCCCTCGGCGTCGCTCTCACCCCGAAGGCCGCCCGCTACCTCGAGAAGCGTCCCTACGCTCCGGGTGAGCACGGCCGCACCAAGCGCAAGGCAGACAGTGACTACGCCGTCCGTCTGCGTGAGAAGCAGCGTCTTCGCGAGCAGTACGGCATCCGCGAGAAGCAGATGCGCAACACCTTCAACGAGGCTCGTCGTCAGGACGGTCTCACCGGTGAGAACCTGGTCGAGCTGCTCGAGATGCGTCTCGACGCTCTCGTCGTGCGTTCGGGCTTCGCCCGCACCACCGCGCAGGCTCGCCAGCTCGTCGTGCACCGTCACATCCTGGTCGACGGACAGCTCGTCGACCGCCCGTCGTTCCGCGTGAAGCCGGGTCAGCTCATCCACGTCAAGGCCAAGAGCGAGGGCACCGAGCCCTTCCAGGTGGCAGCAGCCGGCGGTCACGCCGAGGTTCTGCCCCCCGTTCCGGGCTACCTCGAGGTCGAGCTCGACAAGCTCCAGTCGCGTCTGGTTCGTCGTCCGAAGCGCGCCGAGGTCCCCGTGACCTGTGAAGTGCAGCTCGTCGTCGAGTACTACGCAGCTCGCTGATCCAGCGATAGAGCAATCAGGCAGGAGGCGTCGGGATTCCCGACGCCTCCTGTCGTTTCCGCATACGATGGTGACACCGCGCCTTCGCGGGTCAAGGGCAAGGATGACGTCATGAAGAGCATGCAGTGGTTCCTGATCGGTGTGATCGGCGGCTTCGTCGCCGCGCACTTCATGAATAAGGACCCCCGCGGCCACGACATCCTGGCCGAGGTCGATGCCCGCATCAACGGGTTCACCGCGATCATCGGCGACGCCTACCGCGAGCAGGAGGCACGGCTCACGGAGCCGGGCAAGAACTGAACCATCGCCGCGCTTCGGCGCAGCATCTTCACGCAAGGACACCCGGCACCCCATGAAAACTGCGGAGATCGCGCAGCGTTACCTCGACTTCTTCGAGAAGAACGACCACCTCATCGTCCCCTCTGCCTCCCTGGTCAGCGACGACCCGTCTCTGCTGTTCACGGTGGCCGGAATGGTGCCGATGATCCCGTACCTCACCGGCATCGTGCCCGCGCCTCATCCGCGCATCGCCGACGTGCAGAAGTGCATCCGCACCAACGACATCGAAGAGGTGGGGCGCACGGCGCGCCACGGCACGTTCTTCCAGATGCTGGGCAACTGGTCGTTCGGCGACTACTTCAAAGAAGGCGCGATCCGGTACGCCTGGGAGCTGCTCACCAGCTCCGAGTCGGACGGCGGCCTCGGTTTCGATGAGAAGGACCTCTGGGTCACGGTCTATGAGACCGACGACGAGGCTGAAGCGATCTGGCGCGACATCATCGGTTTGAAGCCCGAGCGCATCCAGCGCCTCGGACGCGCGGACAACTACTGGAACACCGGCCAGCCCGGGCCCGGCGGTCCCGACTCGGAGATCTTCTTCGACCGCGGTCCCGCCTATGGCAAGGACGGCGGTCCCGCCGTCGACGACTCGAGGTTCCTGGAGATCTGGAACCTCGTGTTCATGCAGGACTTCATCGAGAACATCCGCGGCAAGACGGAGTTCGACATCGTCGGCGAGCTGCCGATGAAGAACATCGACACCGGCATGGGGCTCGAGCGCGTCGCGTTCATCAAGCAGGGCGTCGAGAACATGTACGAGTCGGACCAGGTGCGTCCGGTGCTCGACCGCGCGATCGAGCTGTCCGGCCGCTCCTACGGCGCCCAGCACGAGGACGACGTGCGCTTCCGCGTGGTCGCCGACCATGTGCGCTCCTCGCTCATGCTCCTCTCCGATGGCGTGCGCCCCTCCAATGAAGGACGCGGGTACATCCTGCGCCGTCTGATGCGCCGCACGGTCAGGGCGATGCGTCTGCTCGGCGTCGACGAGCCCGTGTTCCCCGAGCTGTTCGCCGCCTCGCGCGACGCGATGAAGTCGGCGTACCCGGTGCTCGAGAAGGACTGGTCCGTCCTGTCGTCGTCCGCCTTCGCCGAGGAGGAGACGTTCCGTCGCACTCTCGTCGCCGGTTCGACGATCCTCGACCTCGCGCTCGACGAGACCAGGAAGGGCGGCGGGAAGACGCTCAGCGGACCCGAGGCCTTCCTGCTGCACGACACCTACGGCTTCCCGATCGACCTCACCCTCGAGGTCGCGGAGGAAGCGGGCCTCGATGTCGACCGTGCCGCTTTCGACACGCTCATGCAGGTCACGCCCAGGAGCTTGATGAGCAGCAGCGTCGCATCGGTGATCGACACAGCACCGGAAACACGACGCACGCCCATTCGTCGTCTGGCGAGCAAGGAGGCCACCATGACCCTGACAATGCCGATACA
>NZ_JAGYWT010000277.1:0-3239 GCF_019279095.1 Microbacterium sp. BF1
CACCGCAGCGCTGCAGCGCGCGCTGGGCGAGGCAGCCGTCATCGACCCCGGCATGTTCACCGGCAGCGAGGACGTCTCATGGTTCGCCCGCGACGCCGGAGTGCCTCTCGTGTTCTGGTTCTGGGGCGGCATCGACCCCACGCGGTTCGCCGAGGCGGTCGCCGCCGGCCGCCTGGGAGAGGACATCCCCACCAACCACTCGCCGTTCTTCGCGCCGGAGATCCACCCGACGATCGAGGTCGGCGTGACCGCCCTCTCGGCCGCGGCCCGGGAGTTCCTCGCCTAGAGGCGGAAGAGAATCGATCTACAGCTCGTCGAGGTACTGAGCTCGGGCCTTCATCGCGTGGATGATCAGCTCGTAACTGTCGTCGTAGATCAGCACGACGAGCTCGAGGAGGCGGCCTGAAGGGTCGGCGGCGATCATAAGCCAGCGGCGCGGGTCGTCTTCGTCGTCGAGCGGGCGCGAGTGCAGGACATGCTCGACGGCATAAAGCACGGAAGAGTCGTCGAGCTGGTCGCGCCGGTAGTGTTTGCGGGCTGATCGGTGCAGGTCAGGCAACGTGCGCCCACTCGCGCACTGCGGCGCGAATCGCCTCAGAACGCGTGGCGATACCCTCGGCATCAGCGCGCGCTGTCAGCGCTGCGATCGTGGTCGCATCGAGCCGCACAGGGATCACCGCGCCGGGGCCATCGCCCACCGTCGGTCGACCTCGACGCGGTTTCGGGAGTTTCGACAAGTCGTAGCCGGCCTCGGCCTCGTCCGCCCACGCCTGAATCTGCTCGTCAGTGACGGGCTTTCCGTTCACCAGGTGCTCACTCATGCACTTACTGTATACGAAAATCACGGAATTGTGTATACGAAAATAAAGCCCCTCGTTGCCGACTGCCGCGCTCACGCGGCGGCGTGCAGTTTCCGCAGGAAGACGTGCAGGCCGAGGGCGTCTCTCCTGCTCGGCTGTTCAACAGGAAGATGGCGGTGCAGCAGGTCGGCGACCTCTCCCGGAATCGGGTCGATCGCGTGGGCCTTCTTCACGTCTTGGGAGCCGAATCCGGCCAAGAGCGTCACGGACTCGCCGCCCGTGCCCCTCACCTCGACGCGGGCGTAGTCCGTGTCGAGGCGGATCAGCACACGAGCGATGGAGGCCCAGGGGAGCGCTCGCTCCACCCCGGCACCCATGATCCGGATCCCCCCGTCATCCCACTCGATGACGTAGCGCTTCCTTCGCCAGGCGAAGATCCACAACAGGGCGAGCACGATGACGACAGCCACGCCACCGGCGACCGCGACGACACCGGACCTGCCGAGGATGGAATCGGTCTCGAGGGAGATCGCGATCAACGCCGCCGTGGCAGCGGACCCTCCCACAGCCACGCAGCCGACGATGATCGCCACGAGCTGGCGCATGGAGACTCGCGTCGCCCGGATCGTCAGGCGGTACCCGTCACGCCCCTGCCCGATCGGCTCCCACATCCGTTCACCCCCCGTTCCGTCGATACGTCGGCTGCTCGAGGATCGTGTTGTCCCAGACCCACGTCGCCCGCTCCTGCGGCCGGGCCGCTGAGAGGTACAACCGCTGACCGCCGACGTATCTCCGGTTCGACGGCGCCTCCGGGTCCGGGTCATGGTTCGCCGGGAATCGAGCGTTGCCTCGGGGGACGCTGACCTCGAAGGGCGCGTGGACCCAGACCGTCGCGTCCCACACCTTCGCAAGCCCGGGACGCTGGAGGAAGATCCCGTCGACGAGCACGACCCCCGCCGGAGGAACGGCTATCGGAGCGGGGTTGACAGCTTCGTCGCGATCGACGTCCCAGACGCCCGGTGCGATCGAACCATGCACACGCAGGCCGTCGACCACGCACGCGTGGAAGGCATCGTATCTGTACGAACCGGAGTAGAACCCTTCTGGACCTGCACCCGCGGCGACGCGCTCCGCCTTCGGGCGGTGGAATCCGTCGATGCTCACACGGACGACAGGTCTGCTCGAACGTCGCCGCGCGTGATCCGCGAGTTCGCGGGAGAGGTGCGATTTGCCTGCCCCGTCGAAGCCGTCCAGGGCCACCAGGATGCGATTCTCAGGACGAAGGCTCTCGATCTCAGCCCACAGCTGCGTCAGCACGGCCGCGCGCGAGTCGGCGATGCGCACGCCGGCTCAGCCCCCGATCGCGTTCATGCCGCGCGCCGGCTGCAGGAACGAGGGGTCGTTGATCGCGTGTCCCGGGAGCTTGCCGTGCACGCAGGAACGCAGCATCGCGGCGATCCCCCCGGCACGCGCGCCCGGTACGGCGTCGGCCCCGCGAAGCACGTCGACCAGGTCGTACTCGACGTTCGAGAACAGACAGTTGCGCAGCTGACCGTCGGCGGTCAGGCGCAGACGGTCGCAGGCGCCGCAGAACGGGGCGGTGACCGAGGCGATCACACCCACCTCGTGCGGTCCGCCGTCGATGCGCCACTTCTCGGCCGGCGCTCCCCCACGACCCTCGACCGGGTCGAGACGCCAACGCTCGCCCAGGGATGCGAGGAGATCCTCGCATCTGACTGCGCGCCGAGCGCACCGGCGCGCTGCACGACGAGCTGTATCTGGCGAGTGAGACCGACCTGGCGACGATCCTCGGTCACATCGACGAGGTGAAGCCGCAGCTCGTGATCGTCGACTCAGTGCAGACGGTCTCATCGTCGTTGATCGACGGTGCTGCCGGGCAGCCGAGCCAGGTGCGCGAGGTCGCGGCGACGCTGATCCGCGTCGCGAAAGACCGCGACCTGCCGATCATCATCGTCGGCCACGTCACGAAAGACGGACAGGTCGCAGGCCCCAGGGTGCTCGAGCACCTCGTCGACGTCGTGTGCCACTTCGAAGGCGACAGGCAGACGTCGCTGCGCTTCATCCGCGCCCTCAAGAACCGCTTCGGGCCGACCGACGAAGTCGGCTGCTTCGAGATGACCGGAGACGGCATCGCCGAGGTACCCGACCCTTCGGGGCTCTTCCTCTCGCAGGGAGCCACCGAGCCGGGCACCTGCGTCGCGATCTCGCTCGAAGGCCGGCGTGCTCTTCCGGTCGAGGTGCAGGCGCTCACGGTGCCCAGCAACGCGCCCAACCCCCGCCGCATCGTGCACGGCCTCGACTCCTCGCGGGTGGCGATGGTGCTGGCGATCCTCGAGCGTCGCGCAGGTGTGCCCACCGGCAGTCTCGACGTCTACGTGTCGACGGTCGGTGGCGTGCGCTTCACCGAGCCGGCGGCCG
>NZ_JAGYWT010000278.1:0-3215 GCF_019279095.1 Microbacterium sp. BF1
GGCCGGCTCTGCCGGCGTCTCCTCGGCGGGCGCGTCGACGGGTTCATAGAATTCGTGCGCGAGCGCGGCCGCGTTGCGGTCGCGGAGGCTTCGACGTGCCATGGCTGTCTCCTTGGTCTGGTTGGTCAGTGCTGTTTTGTTTGTCAGGCGGTGACGGGCACGGGTGGTGCGGTCTTTCGCGCGGGAACGGGAGTCCCGATGATCGGTGCGAGCGCCTGGGCGTAGTCCTCAGCGATCGCAGAGCCCGGCGCGTAGACGCTGACGGGCTTGCCGTCGGTGTAGGCGTCTTTGGCGGCTACTGCCTCGCGGACGGGGCTGGTGACGCGGCCGGGGAACTGCTCGGTAAGCACTTCGACGACCTCTCGATCGATCAGCCGTCCGTGGCGGTACTTGGTGGGGACGATCCAGTGGATGCGCTGCCCGACGTGCAGCCGGGGTGCGACGCGCTGCGCCACGAATTCATTGAGCTTGCCGAGCTGGTCATACGCTTCGGTCGCGCATTCGACGGGTGCGATCACGACGTCTGCAGCTGCAAGGGCAGAGAGGGTGAGGAGGCCCAATGCCGGCGGGGTGTCGATTACGACGTCATCCCAGTGGTCGGCGAGCTCCGGCATGTCGCGCAGCGAGGTGATGATCTCGGGCCGCTGGTCCAGAGAGGCGAGGTCCTGGCTTCCGACGAGAATGCTCACACCCGGCACGCTCGGCGACGGCACGGCCGCCTCGAGCGCGGATGCTTCCCCGACCAGCACGTCAGCTGCGACCGCCGACAACTCCGTGTCTTCGGTCACGCCGAGGCGCTTGGTGAGGTTGCCCTGCTGGTCGAGGTCGATTGCCAGCACGCGCCGCCCCATGGCGACGAGTGCCGCCGCGAGGTCTGCGGATGTGGTGGTCTTACCCGATCCTCCCTTGAGGATCGCGAGCGTGTAGACGGTCACTTGGAGTCTCCCTGAGGGTCGAGCTGGTCGATGCCGCGCTGCACGGTCTCGATCAGCGCCGTGTTGACGGACACCTTCTTGCGGTCGGCGTAGTCCATGATCCGATCGCGGGTGTCTTCGTGGCCTGCCCACTGGATGAGGTTCGCGCGGGGTGCGGAGCGTTCGGGACGGGCATCTTCTTCCGCCTTAGCGTCGCGCAGCTCCTTGATCAGTTCCCGCAGCCTGTAGATACCAATGATGATCACGGTCACCAGCCCGCAGAGCACGAGCCAGCCGACGACGATCAGCACCCAGGCCCAGGTGCCCCAAGCCAGGAATCCTTGAACAATCATGTTTTCTCCTTCGTCTCAGGCGGGGTTCAGAACGGGGCGTCGCTGTTGGGGATGTCGGCGACTTCCCATGAGCCGGCCTGGTCGCTCTGATTGCCCTGCTCCCCCGCTGCGGTCTTGCGCTCGGCCTTCTTCGCGGTGACCGTGTGGTACTTGAGGCTGAATCCCACCTCAACGGCGGTGACCTGCTGCGCGGTGCGCTCCTGCTCGGTGTCCTTATCGGTCCACCGGTTGGTTTCGATGCGTCCCTCGATCGTCAGTCGATCTCCCTTGTGGGACGAGGCCGCGACGTTCTCGGCCTGCTCACCCCAGGCTTCGACGCGGAACGCGTTGGGCTCGGCGTCTTCGAATCCTCCGTCGGGCGTGCGGCGCTGTCGGTTCTCGATGATGGTGAAGTGGACCACGGGGCGGCCGTTCTGCGTGTAGCGCAGCTCGGGATCCGCGGTGAGGTTGCCGGCGAAGGTGATGGTCGACATGGGTTCTGCTCCTTGTGGTTGGTGGTGTTGGTCTGCCGTGTTGTTACTGTCAGTCTAGCCTAGTTGGTCAATGTGGTCTAGTTCATATGGCGTGTTTTCTGGTCACTCTGGTGCGTCATCGGTCGGCACGTCGAGCTGAGCCCGCTTGCGCGCAAACTCTGCGAGCTGCTCGGGGGAGTAGTTGGCCTTCATGTACCAGTGATTCGCCTGCCACTGCCAAAGGTCGACGTCTCGCTGCAGCTGCGCGTTCTCGCTGGTGAGCCGGATGATCTCTTGCCGCATCCAGTTGAAGGACTCCCACGACACCGGGCCGCGCTCGTCTCTCTGCTCCTCTTCGCTCATCGGTCATCCCATGTGTGCGGCGATACGTTCGATGTGATCGGTGCGCAGATCGCACCAGTGATCCTGCTCGTCGACGACGACGACCGGAGCCGTGCTGTATCCCAGGTCCTCGGTGACGTAGGTGTACGCCTCGACGTTCTCGCGAATGTTGACCTCAACGAACGGGATGCCCTTGCCCTTCAGCATGAGCTTGGTCATCGTGCACTTCCCGCAGCTCGGACCCGTTGTGTAGACCGTTACAGCTTCCATGTCCGTCGTCCTTTCTCGATCAATTCGCTGGCTCGTTCCTGATAAGCGGAGCAGTGCCGCAGCAGCAGGGCCGGAACACAACCGCAGGCGGTGGGGGAGAGAATTTCGTCGCGATGTGAGGGAGCGTAGCGACCGCGTGGCGAAATCTCGGAGGAGCGGGCCCCGGAGGGGCTTGTGTGTAGGACCGCGGCGGCAATGATGGAGCGGCAGGAACGATGCCCGAAGCTCTTGCCCGTGAGGGCCACTCCTGGCCGCGTAGCGGCTCTGGCGGGGGAGTGTGAGGGGGTTGCTCCCCTCGCGCCCCGATAGGGGCACGACGGGCCTGTGCGGCTGTAGAATCCTGGTGTGCTTCCGGTGTGGTAACCGGTCGCCGTGTTGATGTCAGGCCCGGCTTCCCCATTGGGAACCGGGCCTGACTGCGTCAGGCGGCGGGCTGGTGATCCTGGATCTCGGCGTACGGTGCGCGGTCGGTCCAGCTGTAGGGCGTCTCGACGCTGACCGTCTTGGCGTTGACGCGGGCGACCTTGGCCCAGTGGCCGCGGATCTTCACGGCGTCACCTTTGGCGATCGTGTCGCGGCTGTAGCCGGTGGCCTTGCCGGTGGCGATCTGGTCGGCGCGTACCTGCTCCCAGTAGGCGAGCTGGTCGCGCAGCTCGTCGAGCTTCGGAGCGTAGTGCTCTGCCCTCTTGGTCTTCTGCTCGTCGGTCGCGGGGCGGTAGCCCGTCTCCGCGTCGTACACGTCAGCGATGATCTGGCGCTCGTAGCGGCGGATATCAGCGCCGATCTTCTCGATGCGGTTGGCCACGGTCACCGGGTTGTAGCGGGCATCCGTCGTTGTGGCCGCTGCGTCGGCGCGGCGGCCGGCTTCCTCGGCGTCGTTGTGG
>NZ_JAGYWT010000279.1:0-3214 GCF_019279095.1 Microbacterium sp. BF1
CCCTCGTCCTTCGTGACACGCACGGGCTCGCCGCGGCGCTGGGGAACGTCCACGGCGACGATCTCCTCATCGAACACACCCGCTTCCTGCGCGGCGGTGGCGCGCTGATGCGAGAGCGCGGCGACGCGGTCCTGCGCCTGCCGGGTGAGATCGAAACGCGCGTTGTGCCGTTCGGTGGATGCCCCCATGCTCTCCCGGTCGTACGCATCCGTGAGCCCGTCGTAGGCCATGTGGTCGAGCACCTCGACGCTCCCGTATGCCCAGCCGTCGCGCGATCCCATGAGCAGGTGGGGTGCGCGCGTCATCGACTCCATCCCGGCGGCGACCACCACCTCGGCATCTCCGGTGCGGATCATCCGCGCCGCGTCGATGACCGCGGTCAGCCCTGAGAGGCATACCTTGTTCACGGAGTGCGCGGGGACGTCCCAGCCGATGCCCGCGCCGATGGCCGCCTGACGGGCTGCGTTCTGCCCGGATCCGGCGGCCAGCACCTGACCGACGATCACCGCGTCGATGTCCGCGGGTGCGATGGAGCCCTGCTCCAGGGCTCCACGGATGGCCAAGGAACCGAGCTGGGGGGCGGTGAACGCGGCGAGCTGCCCCTTGAGGCGTCCCTGCGGGGTGCGAGCAGCGGCGACGATGACGACGTCGTTCTCAGTCATGGTCCATGATCCTTCCGGTGAGCAGAGCGTGGGAGACGATGAGGGGCGGTTCGGTCGCGGCGATGACCTCGTCGACCGTGACGTCGGGTGCGGTCTCGACGAGCACCAGCCCCTCTGCGGTCACGTCGATCACGGCGAGGTCGGTGATGATCCGATCGACCACACCGCGACCGGTCAGGGGCAGCGAGCATTCGTCGACGATCTTCGCCGAACCGTCCTTCGCGACGTGCTCCATGAGCACGATGACCCGGCCGGCCCCGTGCACGAGATCCATGGCACCGCCGGGCCCCTTCACCATCTTGCCCGGGATCATCCAGTTCGCGAGATCGCCGGTCGCGGAGACCTGCATCGCCCCGAGGATCGCCGCGTCGATCTTGCCTCCGCGGATCATGCCGAAGCTGGTCGCCGAGTCGAAGAACGCGGCGCCGGGAAGAGTGGTGACCGTCTCCTTGCCCGCGTTGATGAGGTCGGGGTCAACGGATTCCTCGCTCGGGTAGGGACCGACGCCCAGGATGCCGTTCTCCGACTGCAGGACGACGGTGATGCCGCGCGGCACGTGGTTGGGCACGAGCGTGGGCAAGCCGATGCCCAGGTTCACGTAGGCGCCGTCCTGCAGCTCCGCGGCCGCTCTGGCAGACATCTGCTCACGGGTGAGTGCCATCTCAGGCTCCTTCCGCGGCGACCGTGCGCCGCTCGATGCGCTTGGGGATGTCGGTGCCGACCTCGACGATGCGATGCACGAAGACCCCGGGGAGGTGGATGCTGTCGGGATCGAGCTCCCCCGGCTCCACGAGCTGCTCGACCTGGGCGATGCAGATGCGACCGGCCATCGCGGCGAGCGGATTGAAGTTGCGCGCCGCCTTGTTGAACACGAGATTGCCGTGGCGATCTCCGCGGGCGGCGTGCACCAGAGAGAAATCGGCGGTGATCGCCTCCTCGAGCACGAAGTCCCTCGCCTCCCCGTTCACCTCGAAGCTGCGCACATCCTTCACCGGCGAGGCGACCGCGATCGTGCCGTCCGGGTTGTACCTGCGCGGCAGGCCCCCCTCGGCGACCTGCGTGCCGACGCCCGTCTGGGTGAAGAAACCCGCGATCCCCGAGCCGCCGGCTCTGAGCTTCTCGGCCAGGGTGCCCTGCGGCGTGAGTTCGAGCTCGAGTTCACCGCTGAGGAACTGGCGCTCGAACTCCTTGTTCTCCCCGACATACGACGATGTCATCTTGCGGATGCGCTGGGCGGCGAGCAGGACGCCGAGGCCCCAGTCGTCCACTCCGCAGTTGTTGCTCACGACGCTGAGGTCTCTCGTCCCCTGCGCCAGAAGAGCCTCGATCAAGGCGATCGGGTTCCCGGACAGGCCGAACCCGCCGACCGCCAGTGACGATCCGTCCTCGATGTCGGAGACGGCCGCCTCCGCTGACTCCCACTGCTTGTCGATCACGTCGGCTCCTTCGGTTCCGTGCTCTCCTCAGCATCCGTCCGGGGCAGCCGTCCGGGAAAGCCGGATCTTGCGATGTGGCCGAACCCAGAGGTAGCGTCCACATTATGGAACCCACAACCTCGGTGCCCGGCACTCAGGCGATCGCCAGGGCCGCACGTCTTCTGCGCCTGGTCACGGCCGCGGGTTCCGACGGGGCTTCACTTCAGGAGCTCGCCATAGCCGCCGACCTCTCGCGTTCGACCGCCCACCGGCTCCTGAGCGCTCTGAAGTCGGAGGGCCTCGTCGACCGCGACGGCGCGAGCACCAGGTGGATGCCGGGTCCGGAGCTGTTCCTCATGGGATCGGTGGCGGCCGCGCGGTACGACGTGACAGCACTGGCCCGGGACATCGTGCGCTCACTGGCGGTCAAGACCGAGGAGAGCGCGTTCCTCTCCGTCCGGCGCGCAGACGAGACGGTGTGCCTGCTCCGCGAAGAGGGCTCCTTCCCTATCCGATCCTTCGTCCTCAGTGAAGGAGTGCGCTTCCCCCTCGGTGTCGCCAGCGCCGGACTCGCCATCCTCGCCTTCCTCCCTGACCACGATGTGGATGCCTACTTGGAACGTCATCCCGAGCTCGAGGGCTCCTGGGGACGCGCCCACGGTCAGCGGCCCCTTCGGACACGTCTCGCCGAGACCAAGGAACGGGGATACGCGGTCAACCCCGGTCTGATCGTCGAGGGCAGCTGGGGCCTGGGCGCTGCGGTCTTCGATCGCTCCGGCCGCCCGGAGTGGGCGCTGAGCCTGACCGGCGTCGCGTTCCGCTTCGGCCCCGACCGCATGGCCGAGCTCGGGCGGACCCTCCTCGCGCACGCACATCAGCTCTCCGCGCGGATCTCCAGCACGAGGCGGTGATCCGATTACATACCATCGGGTATATACTCGCTGGTATGAATCGTGCGGATGTCATCCCCTCCCTCGTCCTCTCGGGATACGCACTCGGCCGCATCGCCGCTCAGGACGCCGGAAACGACGCCCCTGCGGCGCAGTGGCGGGTGCTGAGTCTGCTCGAGCAGGCAGGAGCCAGGCGAGTGGGTGAACTCGCCCACGCAGCGCGGACCACGCAACCGGGCATGACGCG
>NZ_JAGYWT010000028.1:0-11203 GCF_019279095.1 Microbacterium sp. BF1
ATCGTCGTCGATCACGAGTACCTGCCCGAAGACCTCGTGCCGGGCGATCTGCTCGCTGTGCCGGCCACCGGTGCGTACTGCGTCTCGCTCGCGAGCAACTACAACCATGTCCCGCGTCCTCCTGTCGACTTCTTCGCACAGCTGTGCGAAGAAGTAGACGGATGCTTCCAGCACATCTTCGTTCGTGAAGGCGATCAGGACGCCGCCGACGATGAGTGCCAGCACGATCGCGAGGATCGTGGTGACCGCATTGCCGCGGAGGATCTCTTTGAGGATGACGTTGCCGCGCGGGGGCGGCGGCACATCGGAGGGGTCGCGCGGGACCGTGCCGGTGCTCGTGCTGAGCTCCTGCGGCGGAATCCCCTTGGTCACATCTCCTGCGCCGGGTGTCGCTCCGCTCACGCGGCCACCTCCCCTTCGGCCGCTCCGGCCATCATGAGTCCGAGCGTCTCCCGAGGCGTGTCGCCGGGGACGATGCCGACGATCGTGCCGCGGTACATGACCGCGATCCGATCGGCGAGAGCTGCGACCTCGTCGAGCTCCGTGGAGACGACGATCACGGGCACACCCGCGTCGCGCGTCTCGATAATCCGCTTGTGGATGAACTCGATCGAGCCGACGTCGACACCACGGGTGGGCTGCGCCGCGACGAGGAGACGCAGATCGCGGCTCATCTCCCTGGCGATGACGACCTTCTGCTGGTTTCCGCCGGACAGCGTTCCTGCGGCCGTCTCCGGACCCTGGGTGCGGATGTCGTACTCCTTGATGCGCGCACGGGCGAACTCGTCGAGCACCGAGCGCCGCAGTGTTCCCGCGCGACTGAACGCCGGGTCGTCCGAACGGTCGAGGATCAGGTTCTCCGCGACGGAGAAACCGGCCACCAGGCCGTCTTCCGTGCGGTCTTCCGGCACGAAGCCGACTCCGGCGTCGAGGATCGCGCGCACGCTCTTGCCGACCAGCTCGTTGCCGTCGAGCTCGATGCTGCCTTCGACGCGGGCGGCGAGGCCGACGATGGCCTCCACGAGCTCGGTCTGGCCGTTGCCCTGGACACCCGCGATCGCGAGCACCTCTCCCGGTCGGACGGCGAAGTCGACACCATCGACGACGATGGCCCCGGTGGGAGTCAGCACGCGCAGTCCCTTGACTTCGAATCCGCCCTCGCCCAGGCGCGGCGGTTCCTTGTGCACGGTGAGCTCGACGGCTCGGCCGACCATGAGCGAGGCGAGCTCGCCGTTGGTCGCGGTCGGGGACGCCTCGCCGACGACGCGGCCGAGACGGATGATGGTGATCTTGTCGGCGACCTCGCGGACCTCGCGCAGCTTGTGCGTGATGAACACGATCGCCGTGCCCTCGTCGCGCAGCTGACGCATGATGCTCATCAGCTCGTCGGTCTCCTGCGGCGTGAGCACGGCCGTGGGCTCGTCGAACACGAGCACCTTCGCGTCGCGCGACAGCGCCTTGATGATCTCGACGCGCTGCTGCACGCCGACGGGAAGGTCTCCGACGAGGGCGTCGGGGTCGATGTCGAAACCGAAGCGGGCGGCGACCGATCGCACGTGCTCTCGCGCCTTCGCGATGTCGAGCGTGCCGAGGGCCTTGGTCTGTTCGTGTCCGAGCATCACGTTCTCGGCCACGGTGAACACCGGGACGAGCATGAAGTGCTGGTGGACCATGCCGATCCCCGCAGCCATCGCGTCACCGGGACCGCGGAAGCGCTGCACCTCGTCATCGAGGAGGATCTCGCCCTCGTCGGCCTGATACAGGCCGTAGAGCACGTTCATGAGGGTGGACTTGCCTGCGCCGTTCTCACCGAGGAGCGCGTGGATCTCACCCGGTTCGACCACGAGATCGATGTGGTCGTTGGCAACGAGGGTGCCGAATCGCTTGGTGATGCCGCGAAGTTCGAGCTTCATATCTGCACCTTATCCAGAAGAGTTTTCCAGGAGAATCATCGTCCGTCCACGACACGGGGCGAGTGGCATCCTGCTCACCACTCGCCCCGTGCGGGAACTGCGACGGAATTACTTGGAGGTCGGGGAGTTCCGGGACTCCACCTTGATGTCGCCGGAGATGATCTGCTCCTGCAGAGCCTTGAGCTCGTCGGTCAGACCCTCCGGCAGCTTCGACTCGAAGTCACCGAAGCCGGAGAGCTTGACGCCCTCGTTCTCGAGCGTGCCCACGTACGGGGCCGGGTCGAACTCGCCCTTGGCCGCAGCCAGGGTCGCGTCCTTCACGGCGACGTCGATCGCCTTCATGATCGAGACGAGCGTGATGCCGGCCACCTCGGGGTCGGCGACGGCGAGGTCGCTGTCGACACCGAGCATCAGGGTGTCCTTGCCGCTGTCGGCGATCGCCGCAGCCGCGCTCTGGTAGACGGGGCCGCCGACCGGGAGGATGACGTCGACGCCCTGGTCGAGCACACCCTGTGCGGTCTGCTTGGCGGTGTCGTTCGCGTCGAAGCCGCCCGTGAACGAGCCCTTCTGCGTGGCCTCGTCCCAGCCGAAGACCTCGACCGCAGCGGACTTGTCCTCGTTGTACTTCTCGACACCGAGCTGGTAGCCGTCCATGAACACGGCGACCGACGGGATCTGCATTCCGCCGAACGTGCCGACCTTGTTCACACCGCTCTGGGCAGACCACGATGCGGCAGCGTAGCCGCCGAGGTATGCGGCCTGAGCCGTGTCGAAGACGAGGGGCTTGATGTTCGGGGCATCGACGGTGCCGTCGAAGTCGTTGTCGGCCCAGTCGTCGATGATCGCGTAGTCGATGTCGGGGTTCGCGAGAGCGGACTCGACCGTGGCGGCGGACAGCTTGAAGCCGACAGAGACGATGAGCGAGCAGCCCTCGGAGACCGCGGTCTCGAGGTTCGGCGCGTAGTCGTTGTCATTCGCCGACTCGAACTCGAGGGGCTTGATGTCCAGCTCCTCGGCGGCACTGTCCATGCCCTCCTTGGCGGACTGGTTGAACGACTTGTCGTTCCATCCGCCGGCGTCGGAGACGAGGCAGGGGAGGAAGTCGGAGGCGACCGGCTCGCCGGAGCCGGCGGGCTTGTCTGTCGGTGCCTGGCCGCAACCGGCGAGTGCGAAGACGACGCCAGCGGCGACGGTGACGCCGAGCAGCTTCTTGGTGGTGGAGATGGTCAACTGATGCCTCCCTCAACGAAACCGCGGCCATCGCGGATCGATCAAAGTTACCTACTGTTTCGGCCTTTGTGCACGCCCGCCCCGCATGTGCTGGCCAATGGTTACCAAGCTGAAATCAAGACAGCCGATGAGCGTGAGAGCGTGCTCATCGGAGCAGGCGTCAGAGCACGTCTCCGCGACCGGTGAGCTTGAGCGACTCGACCACGCCCTTGACCCGCTGCGCGTGCTGCACGGTGGTGACCAGCAGCGCGTCGGGGGTGTCGACCACGACGATGTCCTGCACCCCCACCAGGCTGATCACGCGCGAGGTCTGGCTGACGAGGATTCCGCTCGCGCCGTCGGTGAGAACGCGCGCGTTCGGGCCGAGAACGGCGAGATCGTTCTTGCGACCGTTGGTGATGAGCTTGGTCAGCGAGGCGAAATCGCCCACGTCGTCCCAGTCGAAGTGGCCGGGGACGACGGCGAGGCGTCCGCGGCGGGCGGCGGGTTCGGCGACCGCGTAGTCGATCGCGATCTTCTTCAGGCGCGGCCAGATCCGATCGACCGCCGGTCCTCGACGATCGCGGTCGTCCCATGCCTCGGCGAGTTCGAGCAGACCGGCGTGCAGTTCGGGCTCGTTCACGGCCAGCTCCTCCAGCAGCACGCTGGCCTTGGCGATGAACATGCCCGCGTTCCAGAGGTACCCGCGATCAGCGATGTAGGACTTCGCCGTCTCGAGATCGGGCTTCTCCACGAAACTCTCGACGAGAGCGGCCTCGCGCGCGCCTTCGACCACGAGCTCGGGCCCCATCTTGATGTAGCCGAAACCGATCGCCGGCTCGGTCGGCGTGATGCCGATCGTGCAGATGTACCCCTCCCGCGCCACCTCGACGGCGTCGCGCACCGCGAACTCGAACACGCGTGTGCCGCGGATCACGTGGTCCGCGCTGAACGAGCCGATGATCACGTCGGGATTGCGGCGGTGCAGAATCGCCGCGGCGAGTCCGATCGCCGCCGCCGACTCGCGCGGCTCGGACTCCAGGAAGACGTTCAGGTCGGGGATGCCGGGCAGCTCCGCCTCGACGGCCGCGCGATGGGCCCGACCAGTGACGACGGCGATCCGGTCCGCCCCGGCGAGTGGGACGAGCCGATCCCAGGTGTCGCGCAGCAGCGAGTGCCCGGACCCCGTCAGGTCGTGCAGGAACTTCGGTGCGTCCGCCCGGGAGAGCGGCCACAGCCTGCTACCGATGCCGCCGGCGGGAATCACTGCGTAGAAATCCTTGATGGGTGCGCTCACCCTGCCAGGGTAGCCGCAGAGGACGAGCCGACATCGAGAGACTTAGGCTCCCCTTCGTCGCTCCCAGTGATCTGACAGGAATAAGATGGACAGCGATCGGGCGTGCCTGAGACTTCGCCAGGCTCACACTTGAACGAGAGCAGTGCACGCGACCGAGTCACATCGATCCAGGGAGGACGACCGTGTCCACAAGCGCCCGCTTGACACCGTCGATTTCGGAAACCACGTCCAAGACCCCACGCGGCACCCTCTATCGGGGTCGCGAAGGCATGTGGTCGTGGGTGCTTCACCGCATCACCGGAGTCGCCATCTTCTTCTTCCTGTTGGTGCACGTGCTCGACACGGCGCTGATCAGGGTGTCGCCGGAGGCGTACAACGCCGTGATCGGCACATACAAGAACCCGGTCATGGCCCTCGGTGAGGTCGTGCTCGTCGCCGGCATCGTGTTCCACGCGATGAACGGCCTGCGCATCATCGCCGTCGACTTCTGGTCGAAGGGCGCCAAGTATCAGCGCCAGCTGTTCTGGGGCGTCCTGCTGGTGTGGGGCATCATCATGGCCGGCTTCGTGCCCCGCCACCTGATGCTCGCGTTCGCCGGGTTCGGAGGGGGACACTGATGTCTGCACAGACCATGGCGACCGCCCCGGTGCGCCGCCGCCGCGGAGTCAACCTCGAGAAGTGGGGCTGGATCTTCATGCGCGTCTCGGGCGTCGTGCTCGTCGTGCTGATCTTCGGCCACCTCTTCGTCAACCTCATGGTGGGCGAAGGCATCCACGCCCTCGACTTCGCGTTCATGACCGCGCGGGTGGCGAAGCGGGCGGTGTCGACGGTCATGCGGTGCCTCTCTGTCGTTCGGGTGCTCAACAGAGTGTCATGACGGGTCGGAGCACGTCTCAGCGGTGGTAATCTGACGTCATGCGGACCGTGCTCCTTCTTCTTAGGCGCCGCGACGAGACCTCGATCTGAGCCCCTCCTCGTCGCGGAGTCCATCGTGGGCCGAACCGCCAGCCACAGGAGACACGCAATGACCACCCCCGCAAACGGTGCCGATTCCGCACGCCGCAGGACTCTCGCCGAGAAGGTCTGGGACGACCACCTCGTCGTCAAGGGCGAGAACGGCGAGCCGGACCTCATCTACATCGACCTGCACCTCGTGCACGAGGTCACCAGCCCGCAGGCCTTCGATGGCCTCCGCAGCGAAGGGCGGCCGCTTCGTCGCCTCGACCTCACGATCGCGACGGAGGACCACAACACTCCGACGTGGGACATCGACAAGCCGATCGCCGACCTGACCAGCCGCACGCAGATCGAGACGCTGCGCCGCAATGCCGCCGAGTTCGGGGTGCGTCTGCACTCGCTCGGCGATGCGGAGCAGGGCATCGTGCACGTGGTCGGGCCCCAGCTCGGGCTGACCATGCCCGGCATCACCGTGGTCTGCGGCGATTCGCACACCTCGACCCACGGCGCGTTCGGCGCGATGGCGTTCGGTATCGGCACCAGCGAGGTCGAGCACGTCATGGCCACGCAGACCCTGCCGCTGAAGCCGTTCAAGACCATGGCGATCAACGTCGAGGGCACGTTGCGCCCCGGTGTGACGGCGAAGGACATCATCCTCGCGGTGATCGCGAAGATCGGTACCGGCGGGGGACAGGGCTACGTGCTCGAGTTCCGCGGCAGCGCCATCCGCGCGCTCTCCATGGAGGGCCGCATGACGATCTGCAACATGTCGATCGAGGCAGGGGCCCGCGCCGGCATGGTCGCCCCCGACGAGACGACATTCGCCTACCTCCAGGGTCGCCCGCACGCGCCGAAGGGGCAGGACTGGGAAGACGCCGTCGCCTACTGGCGCACGTTGCCGACCGATGAGGGCGCGACCTTCGACGCGGAGGTGTTCATCGACGCCGACCAGCTCGAGCCGTTCGTGACGTGGGGGACCAACCCCGGTCAGGGCAGCTCCCTCTCGGCCGCCGTGCCCGACCCCGCCGAGATCGACGACCCGAATGAGCGCGCAGCCGCGGAGCGGGCGCTGGAGTACATGGACCTGAAGCCGGGGACACCACTCAAGGAGGTGCCGGTGGACGCGGTCTTCATGGGGTCGTGCACCAACAGCCGCATCGAGGACCTCCGAGCGTTCGCGTCGATCATCGAGGGCAAGAAGAAGGCCGACGGCGTGCGCGTCATGGTCGTGCCCGGATCGGCCAGGGTGCGGCTGGAAGCCGAGGCGGAGGGCCTGGACAAGGTGATCAAGGACTTCGGGGCGGAATGGCGTTTCGCCGGATGCTCGATGTGCCTTGGCATGAACCCGGATCAGCTGTCTCCGGGCGAACGATGCGCCTCCACCTCCAACCGCAACTTCGAAGGACGCCAGGGCAAGGGAGGGCGCACGCATCTCGTCTCACCTCTGGTCGCCGCAGCGACCGCGATCCGCGGCACCCTGTCCAGCCCGAGCGACCTGACGGAAGGGTTCTGAATCATGGAGAAGTTCACCACTCACACCGGTATCGCCGCTCCGCTGAAGCGTTCGAACGTCGACACCGATCAGATCATCCCTGCGGTGTTCCTCAAGCGCGTCACCAAGACCGGATTCGAGGACGCGCTGTTCCATGCATGGCGCCAGGATCCCGATTTCGTGCTCAACCAGACAGCGTTCCACGGGGCCTCCGTGCTCCTGGCCGGCTCCGATTTCGGCACCGGTTCGAGCCGCGAACACGCGGTGTGGGCGTTGCGTGACTTCGGCTTCAAAGTCGTGCTGAGCCCGCGCTTCGCCGACATCTTCCGGGGCAATTCGGGCAAGCAGGGGCTGCTCGCCGCGACGATCTCGGAAGAGGATCTCAAGCGGTTCTGGGCCGAGATCGACAGGAATCCCGGGGTCCAGATGACCGTCGACCTCGAGGCGCGCACCGCCTCGATCGGTGACGTCCAGGCCGAGATCGGGATCGACGATTACACTAGATGGCGGCTCCTCGAAGGGCTCGATGACATCGGGCTCACGCTGCGCAACGAAGACAAGATCGCGCAGTTCGAGGCCCGTCGCGAGTCGTGGCGGCCCAGAACCCTTCCCGTTCAGTAGACGGTGGGGGCGGGGGAGCCAGGGGCAACCCGCCCCCGAAATCCGTAAATGAAGTGAGGCTCCGAATGACGACACCTGTGCGCGACGCTCTTCCGGACGGAGTCCCTGCACTCACCGGAGACGTCCTCGCCATTCGAGGCGGACGCCCGCTTCGCGGTCGGGTCGACGTCAAGGGGGCGAAGAACCTGGCGACGAAGGCCATGGTCGCCTCGCTCCTCGGCGAGACCGTGAGCACCCTGCGCGACGTACCGGCGATCAGCGATGTCGCCGTCGTGCGCTCGCTGCTCGAGGTACACGGTGTGCGTGTGTCCGAAGGCGATGAGCCCGGTTCGCTGGTGTTCGACCCCAGCGACGTGGAATCCGCGCACTTCGAGCAGATCGACGCTCACGCCGGTGCCTCGCGCATTCCGATCCTCTTCTGCGGCCCGCTGCTGCACCGGCTCGGTCAGGCGTTCATCCCCGACCTCGGTGGATGCCGCATCGGTGACCGCCCCATCGACTTCCACCTGGACGCTCTGCGCAAGTTCGGTGCGATCGTCGAGAAGCTCCCCAGCGGCATCCGCCTCTCCACGGGGGGAAGCCGCCTGCACGGGGCGAACATCCACCTCCCGTACCCCAGCGTCGGTGCCACCGAGCAGGTGCTCCTCACGGCCGTGCGCGCCGAGGGCGCCACGGAGCTGCGCAACGCCGCCATCGAGCCCGAGATCATGGACCTGATCGCCGTGCTGCAGAAGATGGGCGCGATCATCTCCTACGAGCCGAACCGCGTCATCGTGATCGAGGGCGTCGAGAAGCTCCGCGGCTACGACCACCGGTCGATCTTCGACCGCAACGAGGCCGCGTCCTGGGCCTCCGCCGCGCTCGCGACCGATGGCGAGATCTTCGTCGGCGGCGCGAAGCAGCAGGAGATGCTCACCTTCCTCAACATCTTCCGCAAGGCCGGCGGCTGGTTCGACATCCAGGAAGACGGCATCCTGTTCCGTCGCGACGGCGAGATCAAGCCCGTCGTGATCGAGACCGACGTGCACCCCGGCTTCATGACGGACTGGCAGCAGCCTCTCGTCGTCGCCCTGACCCAGGCGCACGGCCGTTCCGTGGTGCACGAGACCGTGTACGAGAACCGCATGGGCTTCACCGACGCGCTGGTCAAGATGGGCGCCGACATCGTCGTGCACCCCCGAGGCCTCCAGGACGGTCCGCGTCGTGTTCCGCGACGCGACCTCGAGCAGGCCGCGGTCATCACCGGTCCGACGCCGTTGCACGGCGCCGACATCGTGGTTCCCGACCTGCGCGGTGGCTACAGCCACGTGATCGCGGCGCTGACCGCCACCGGCGAGTCGAAGGTGTCCGGTGTCGACATCCTCAGCCGCGGCTACGAGAAGTTCCTCGCTAAGCTCGACGCGCTCGGCGCCGACTTCGACGTCATCCGGTGACCGCGGTGACGTCCCGGTCATCGGAGACGAAGCGGCCGAGCATCTTCTGGCCGCTCGCCGCGCTGATCATCCCTCCCGTGTCGCTGATCGCGAAGATCCGCGTGAGCGGCGCGGAGAAGCTGCCGCGCGAGGGATCGTACGTGCTCGCCCCGAACCACTACTCGGAGTTCGATCCGCTCATCGTCGCCGTCGCCGTGTGGCGGTCCGGTCGCGCGCCGCGCTTCATGGCCAAGGAGAGCCTGTTCAAGGTGCCGGTGCTCGGCTGGTTCCTGCATCGCACCGGGATGATCCCGGTCGCGCGCACGTCGTCGGCGTCGTCCGCACGGCAGACGATGAAGCAGTCCGAAGAGCTCGTCGAGCACGGTCGGGGCGTGATCGTCTACCCCGAGGGCACGCTCACGCGCGATCCCGATATGTGGCCGATGCGCGGCAAGTCCGGCGCGGTGCGTCTGGCCCTCGCCGACGGCATCCCCCTGATCCCGATGGCGCAGTGGGGTACCCAGGCGATCATGGGGCGCTACCAGAAGGGCCTGAGCCTGTGGCCGCTGCGCAAGCCGGTCAGAGTGCTCATCGGCGACCCCGTCGACGTCTCCGATCTGCGCGAGCGGGCAGGAGAGCCTGCGGCGCTCACCGAGGCGACGAACCGTCTGATGAACGCGATCACCGCACTCCTCGAAGAGCTGCGCGACGAGAAGGCACCCGCGGAGCGCTGGAACCCCGCGAGCCACGGACAGAAGGAGACTGGACGCCTTGACTCCTAAGAGAACCGCTGCGGCCGGGCCGCGGGCCGCGGTCGTAGGATCTGGCAGCTGGGGAACCACGTTCGGCAAGATCCTCGCCGACGGTGACGCTCAGGTGACGATGTGGGCTCGGCGCCCGGAGCTGGCCCAGGAGATCAACGAGGCCAAGCGCAACTCCCGCTATCTGCCCGGCATCAACCTGCCGCGCACGATGGCGGCGACGCACGAGCTCGCAACCGCTCTGGACGGCGTGGACCAGGTCTACCTGTCGGTGCCGAGCCAGTCGCTGCGCGAGAATCTGAAGGCGCTGCGGCCGCTGCTCGCCGACAGCGACGCCAAGATCATCAGCCTCATGAAGGGCGTCGAGCGCGGAACCGGACTGCGCATGAGCCAGGTGATCCAGCAGGAGCTGCGCTGCGACCCCGATCGCGTCGCCGTGGCCTCGGGACCGAACCTCGCTCTCGAGATCGCCCGCGAGCAGCCGACCGCCGCCGTGATCTCCTCGCGCAGTCAGGAGACGGCGGAGATCGTCGCGCGCGCGGCTCGGAACAGCTACTTCCGCACCTTCGTGAACACCGATGTGATCGGCACGGAGTTCGGCGGCGTCCTGAAGAACCTGATCGCGGTGGCCATCGGCATCGTCGACGGCGTCGGCTACGGCGAGAACACCAAGGCGTCGATCATCACCCGCGGTCTCGTCGAGATGACCGACTTCGCGGTGGCCAACGGCGCGCACCCCGAGACGCTCCAGGGGCTTGCCGGACTCGGCGACCTGATCGCCACCTGTCAGTCGCCGCTGAGCCGGAACAACACCGCAGGGCGACTGCTCGGTCAGGGCTACAGCTTCCAGGACGTCGTGAAGCAGATGCAGCAGACGGCCGAGGGATTGGCCTCCGTCGCCCCCGTCCTGCAGCTGGCGCGCGAGGCCGAGATCGACATGCCCATCGTCGAGCAGGTGAAGATGGTGCTCGACGGCAAGATGAATCCGCGGGACATCGCACCGCACCTGACGACGGACGACGACACCCCGCAGGGTGAGAGGACCAACCATGGACAAGCAGACGGTGGTGGTGCTCTTCGGCGGGCGCTCCAGCGAGCATTCGATCAGTTCCGCAACGGCGGGGGGCGTGCTGGGCGCGATTGACCGCGACCGCTACGCCGTGATCCCGGTCGGGATCACCCGTGAAGGCGCGTTCGTCCTCGAAGACGACGATCCCGCGAAGTCATCCACAGGCCTGGCATACCGCGGGGCTCGCCAGCTTCCAGGAGCTGCGCAAGGCCGGATTCGGTACCAGCGCCACGGAGTTCGTCGATCAGCTCGGCGTGCTCGGGCCCGATTGCCATATCGCCCATGGTGTCTACATGAGCGCCAGGGACCGTGCCATCCTGCGCGAGCGCCGCACGACCGTGGCCCTGTGCCCGCGGTCGAACGCCGTCATCGGACTCGAGGAGCCGCCGATCGCGGCGTATCTGCGCGAGGGCAGCCCGATCGCCGTGGGCACCGACTCGCTGTCGTCGAGCCCATCGCTCGATGTGCTGGC
>NZ_JAGYWT010000280.1:0-3211 GCF_019279095.1 Microbacterium sp. BF1
GCCTTCGCGCCGGACCTCGGACTGCTCAGCGTCGCCCGCGTGCTCATGGGCGTGGGAGCGGCGGCCGGTGGCGTCGTGGCCATGGCGATCGTGCGCGACCTGTTCGGCGGGCGGCGACTGGTCGTCATGCTCTCCCGCCTCGCCCTGGTCTCGGGTGTGGCTCCGGTCATCGCGCCCCTGATCGGCTCGTGGCTGCTCACGCTCATGCCCTGGCGTGGGATCTTCGGCGTGCTCGCCGCCTACGGCGTGGTGATGCTGCTGTCGACGATCCTGTTCATCCCGGAGACCCTGCCCGTCGCACGTCGCCAGGGCCGGGGAGGGGCGACCATGCTGCAGCGGTACCGCTCCGTGCTCTCGGACCGGGTGTTCCTCGGCGTGCTCGTGATCGGCGGGATGACCTTCTCCGGCCTGTTCTCCTACCTGTCGGCATCGCCGTTCCTGTTCCAGGTGACGCACGGACTCGATGCGCAGCAGTACGGTCTGCTGTTCGCCGTGAACTCGCTCGGTGTCGTCTTCGGCGTGCAGACCGCGTCCCGACTCGCCGCGCGCTTCGGGCCGCAGTGGGTCATGGCCTACTCGACCGCGGTGCTGCTGCTCGCCGGAGTCGCGATCATCGTCACCGATCAGCTCGGCCTCGGGTTGTGGGGCACGGTGATCCCGCTGTTCGTGTTCATGACCGCGTGCGGATTCACGTTCCCGAACGTGCAGGTGCTGGCGCTCGACCGTCACGGAAAAGCCGCAGGAACCGCGGCGTCCATCATCGGTGCGACGAACTTCGGCGTCGCCGGCCTCATCTCGCCCGTCGTCGGATGGCTCTCGCACGACGCCGGGATCACCGCGACGACCATGGCCTCCGTCATGGTCGGATGCGCCGCGATCGGCATCCTGTCGCTCTGGTTCGTCGTGCGTCCGCGCACGGTCGGGATGCTCGCTCCCTGAGTGTTCAGGCATCGTCCGACAGAATGGGACGATGAACAGGCGGATGCTGCTGTGGTGGGGAGTGGGCCTCCTCGCGCTCGCGACGGTGCTGGGTGCCGTGGTCGTGTTCGCCTACCCGGCGACCTCCGGGTTCGATCGGTGGTGGAACGACACGATCGCCGGGGCCCGTGCGGACTGGATGGTCGACTTCGCCCTCGCGCTGAACTGGGTCGGTGGTGGCTGGGTCGCCATCCTCGGAGTACCGCTGCTGACGATCCTGGTGCTCGTGATCGCACGGCGGTGGCGCGGTGCGCTGTTCGCCGCTCTCTGCTTCGCCGCGAGTGCCGCCGGTGTGCAGCTGCTCAAGCAGCTCTTCGGGCGTGCGCGGCCCGACGACATGCTGGTGGTGAGCGACTACGGCTCGTTCCCTTCCGGTCACACCGCGAACGCCGCGACGATCGCGCTCGTGCTCTGGGTGCTCTTCCCGCGGGTCTGGGTCGCGATCGTCGGGGCGGCATGGGTGCTCGCGATGGCCCTCTCGCGCACCTTCCTCTCGGTACACTGGGCGACTGACACCCTCGGCGGTGCGCTGGTCGGCGCCGGTGTCGTGCTGGTGCTCGCCGCCTGGCTGCTCCCGTGGGTGCAGCGCAACAGAGTCGCGGTCGAGGCGCCGATAGGCTGACAGGACCCGTTCCCTCCCGAGGAGTCGCCGTGTCCCGCATTCGTCCGTACCGCCCCACCGATCGTGCCGCGCTGTACGAGATCTGCGTGAAGACGGCGGATGCCGGGGCGGATGCGACCGGTGTGCTGTCGGACGATTCGCTGTGGGGCGACCTGTTCGCGGTGCCCTACGCCGAGCGTCATCCCGATCTCGCGTGGGTGGTCGAGAGCGACGACGAGCGCACGATCGGCTACATCGTGGCGACGGACGACACCGACGCTTTCTACACCTGGTTCCGTGAGGAGTGGTGGCCGACGCTCGAGGGACGCCACCCCCGGCCGGTGGAGGTGGCCACGCGGGAGGATCGGATGATCGACTACGGATACAGCCGTGCCGCCGGCATCGAGCCGAACGTCGGGGATCACCCGGCCCACCTGCACATCGACCTGCTTCCCGAGACACAGGGGCAGGGTCTGGGTCGCCAGCTCATCGAGACGCTGTTCGCCGAGCTGACCCGGCGCGGGGTGCGCGGGCTGCACCTGGGGATCGACCCGAACAATGCCGGTGCCGCCGCCTTCTACGAGCGGCTCGGGATGACGCGCCTGCCGGCGGAGCCGGGTGGTCAGATCTACGGCGTGCGCTTCGACGGCTGAGCCCTCGCGATTCCGGCGGCGAGGGCGGGCCCCGGTGCTCTCCCCTTCCGAGTCCCCAACGCCCCATCAACAAGAAGAGAGCCCCGCACCAGCGGGGGCTCTCTTCTTGTTTGGCGGTGACGGCGGGATTCGAACCCGCGGTTGCTTGCACAACACACGCTTTCCAAGCGTGCTCCTTCGGCCGCTCGGACACGTCACCAAGGAACAACCTGTCCATCCTATCCGATGCCGGGCGTGCGACAGGACAGATCGCCGACACCCTGGCCTCCGGCACCCCCGGATGTGAAATATTGCACGTCACCTGCCGCCTGGATAGCCTCATGTGAGGACGTATCGCCTTCTATCGTGATACGACGTTTCTCTGGGGGAAGCATGCAGGCGAGTTCGACGGCGACACGAAGCGGCCACCGCACCGCGACGGCTTTCGAGCAGTATGTGAGCGCACGGCGCGGGTTCGTCGAGGGAGCGGTGTTCTTCCTAGAATCCGACACGCACCTCGAGGCGGTGCTGAGCGGGAGCAGGGCGGGGGACGTCGTCTTCACCCCGGCGGGCACGGCCGTGCGGAGCGATCCGCGAGTCGTCGAATACGACGGGCGCTTCTGCAGGCCCGGTGACCAGCTGACCCTCGACGGCAGCCAGACGCTCGAACTGCAGGAGTACGTCGCCGTTCCCTTCGTGTCGATCGTCGGGCCCACCGTCCTCCGGCAGTGCAGCGCGGACGGCGTGGCCGCCTTCTTCAGCGACGCCGACACGGCGAGGGAATCCGGCGTCTTCGTCGAGCAGCTGCTGAGCAGCGCCGTTCTCATCGACTCCCTCGTCTCCTTCGTCGGGACCGACCACGAGCCGGACGCTCTCGTGCGGGTCCACGTGAGCGCAGACGGCGAGTACCGGGACGGCCCCGACGGACTCGTTATCGGGGAGGTCGGAGATGAGCGTGCGGACGTCGAGGCCCGCGCCGTCGACGGCGCGGGCCGAGGGC
>NZ_JAGYWT010000281.1:0-3204 GCF_019279095.1 Microbacterium sp. BF1
GAGGTCCAACCAATGTCCTAGCCCATCGATCTCGGAGCGAAAACCGTTGATCTTGGCATAGTTACTTGCGCGAGCGGCCTTCTCGACGGCAAAGTTGGCGGCTAGTTCACCGACGCCTGACGCGGCGGAGAAGCCACCGATGGAAAAGGAGCCACCACCGGCGCTTCGACAGCCAACGAGCCCAACGGTGCCCTTGTTGTCGAAGTAGTCCAATTCGGTAGGCGGCTGCTCGGGCGGGATCACCTTGCCGTCCCCACCGATGTGTTGGCCCAAGTCATTCCAGAACCAGCGCTCGGGGAAATTGCCGAGTAGGTATGGAACGCGGAGAAGAACGCCGCCCCGCGTGTGCTCATCAAGCGTTGCCGAGAGCAGCTCGGAATAGTCACCCTTGAGGTTGAGGTGTCCAACTCTGGACCTCGGAGTAGCCGCCTCAGCCATGACGTTCAATCGTTCCGGCTGGCCTGCTCTCCAGTGCCGCGGCGACCGCTTCGAACTCGGCGAGGGCAGCGGTGAGGTCTTCAACGATCTCGCGAGCGATAACGTCAGGCGACGGCAGCGAGTCGAGGTCGTTGAGGGAGTCATCGCGCAGCCAGGTGATGTCGAGGTTCACCTTGTCGCGGGCGATCAGCTCGTCGTACCCGAATGACTTCCAGCGGTCTGATTCCGTGCGCGCGTCGCGTGATGAGCCTGCCAGGTATGACTCGACAAACTCGTTCAGGTGAACCCGGCGCAGCGGGTTCTGCTTGAGGGTGAAGTGCTGGTTCGTGCGCAGGTCGTAGACCCATAGCTTCCGTGTCCAGGGAGTCTCACTCGCGGGCTTCTTGTCGAAGAACAGCACGTTCGCCTTGACACCTTGGGCATAGAAGATGCCGGTCGGGAGACGGAGGATGGTGTGCAGGTCGAAGTCATTGAGGAGCTTGCGTCGCAGCACTTCACCCGCCCCACCTTCGAAGAGCACATTGTCGGGGAGCACGACGGCTGCGCGACCGTTGATATCGAGGATCGTCATGATGTGCTGCAGGAAGTTGAGTTGCTTGTTTGAGGTGGTGGTGACGAAGTCGGCCCGCTCGATCT
Organism: Microbacterium sp. BF1; assembly: GCF_019279095.1. Classification (NCBI taxonomy): domain Bacteria; kingdom Bacillati; phylum Actinomycetota; class Actinomycetes; order Micrococcales; family Microbacteriaceae; genus Microbacterium; species Microbacterium sp. BF1. Next base: position 1,075 of record NZ_JAGYWT010000281.1, read on the forward strand.
CGGTGTCTTCCTTCGACTCGCGTCCATCGGCACCGACCATCGTCATCGACGACTTCCGTCCGAATGGCGGATTGGAGAGGACCACGCTGTAGCGCTCGCCCGGGTCGGCAACGAGCGCGTCTCGCACGTCGATCAGCGAGTCGCCGTCGGGCGTGCCGATGCCGTGCAGCAGGAGGTTCATTGCGGCGAGCCGTGCGGTACCGTCCACGAGCTCTGTGCCGTGAGCGAAGTCGTCACGCAAGTGATCGCGTTGGAGCGGCGTCAGCCGCTCTGCGTGGTTCGATGCATAGTCGTGGGCGACGAGGAGGAACCCGCCAGTGCCGCACGCGGGGTCGATCACCGAGTCGTTGGCCGATGGCTGGATCACGTCGACGATTGCCTGGATCAGATCGCGGGGAGTGAAGTACTGGCCGGCACCTGAGCCCTTGTCGGAGGCGCCCTTTGCTAGCAGCTGCTCGTAGGCATCGCCCTTGAGGTCGGTTCCGGAGGCCGACCACTGCTCCTTGTCGATCAGGTCAACGATGAGGCGTTTGAGTTTCGCGGGGTCTTGGATGCGGTTCTGGGCCTTGCGGAAGATCACTCCGAGGGTGCCCGGCTGCTGCGCTAGCCCGACGAGGATGCGCGTGTACTCGACCTCCAAGGCCACGCCCTCAGCGTCGAGTAGTCGTTGCCACGAGTACTCTTGCGGCACGATCTGCTGCGGCTTGAGCTTCCTCGTCGCGCGCTCGTGCGCCATCTTGAGGAAGAGCAGGTAGGTGAGCTGTTCGATGTAGTCGAGCACCCCCACCCCGTCGTCACGGAGCAGGTTGCGGAACGAGTCGAGTTTGTCGACCAGGCGACGGGAATCAGTCATTGCGGCCTCCTCGACCAGAACGGGTCGTCACTCCATGATTCGGGAAAGCCCATCTCCTCGACGCGACGACCATGTATCTGAGTGAACAATGTTTCGACAAGGTCGCGGACTTTGCCCTGCCAGGTCGTGCCCGGCGAAGCTGCTTCGAGTAGAAGGCCCATCACGCACAGCGCGCCGTAGAGCCGCTCGCTCTGTCCCTCGGGGAGGGAGACGAGTTCTGGAATCGTCCTAATCGCAGCAGTTCCCACGGGTGCGAAGGATCGGTTCCACAGACGCGCGTGATGAGCACTCGTGTTGCGCACGATCGCCAGCTGCTCAAACCACCGCACGAGGGGATGGTTCTTCTTGGCCCGATCGGCCTGACTTTTACTCAACGCGCCAAGATCGATCTGCAAGCCCAGCTGCTCAGCGATCTCCCACTGCGCCTTCACAGGCAACCCCTCATAGAGGCGGGATACGTCCGCGAAGTCGAGCACCTCCGAAAGTACCCAGACCGGTAACTGCCCACCGTAGTGCTCATCATAATGTCGCACGGCATCGTTGCGGCGGCGCGAACGGGCGATGCGCCTCTGTGCTGTGGTCAACCAGGCTGCGTGATCGAATGTGGGACGAAAGTGCGCTCTGTCGAGGTACGCCAAAGCACCATACGCGCCGACGGTCTCGTTGAGTCGCGTGCGGAGCATCACCTCGACCCGCTCCACGCCATCATGGACGAGCGTGCGGAGCTTCCGGTCAAACTCATACAGGGCAACCACGTCAGCAAAGGAGGTACCGGCCTCGAACGAGTCGCCGCGCTGGCTACCATTCAGGACGCGGTATGGATACCAGTAGCCGCTCAGCCGGTAGTAGCCGACACTCCCGAGCCACTGCGCTGCGAACACGCGGTCGAGCGCCATGCCGCGCTGCTCCAGCTTGGCAAGGTGCTCATCGAGTGAGCCGTACGGCTTGACGGGGCGCGTCACCCGAGCCACCCCTGAAAAGAGATCCAGCCCACACCAGAAGACTGGGCGGGCTGAACTGTTGACTCAAGTGTAACCCCACCCGTGGTCATAGACCAAGTACTTCGAAGGTCAGTCATCTTCGACCCCGCGGCTCTCCCACGCACCGAACGAGCCCTCGGGGCTCACCCACTCGACGCGCCCGTTGCACGAGCGGCCGAGTGCGACCGCACCCGCCGTCGAGGGTGAGCCGAAGACGATGTCACGGGTTGTGCGGGCCGTCCCACCCTCCACGACGATGGAGCCATCGGCGACCAGGCCCTCATGTTGGGCACGGTA
>NZ_JAGYWT010000282.1:0-3203 GCF_019279095.1 Microbacterium sp. BF1
CAAGTCCCGCCTCACCCTCGTCACCGACACCGGACCCGAGGAGGTGAGCGACAACATCCTCGAACTCAGCGCCTGACCCAGCATCGAAGGATCACGAAACGGCTACACCACTACCGGGGACTTGACCAAGCTCGCCGTGCCACAGCAGGTACGCCACCGCCTCGAACGGCTGCATGGCGGCGAGCTCCTGCACCGGATAGCCGCGATAGAGCAGGCTATTGGTCTCGGGGTTGACCTTGCTGATCGCCGTGACGTCCGCGACGACGCCGGCGAGGCCCTTCTTGATCTCGGTCTCGCTCATCTGGTCACTCCTTCGTGATGGTGAAGTTGAACACTCCCGAGTCGAAGTGGTTGTGCGACTCGTAGTCGATCAGGTCGTAGAGGTCGGCGCGGTGCTGCATCTCGCCGAGCTTCGAGGTCAGGTGCCCCTCGTCGTTCAGCGTATCGAGTGCGCGGCCGGCGGCGCCCATCGCGATGCGCAGCAGCGACACCGGCCAGATCACGATGTTCACCCCGACGTCGCGCAGCTGATCGACCGAGAACAGCTCCGACTTCCCGAACTCGGTCATGTTCGCCAGGATCGGCACGTCGACGGCATCCCGGATCGCGGCGAACTCCGAAAGCGACCGCATCGCCTCGGGGAAGATCGCGTCGGCCCCGGCATCCGCCAGCGCCTTCGCGCGATCCTTCGCCGCCTCGAGGCCCTCCACCGCGGCGATGTCGGTGCGCGCCATGATCAGGAAGTTCTCGTCGCGCCGGGCGTCGACGGCGGCGCGGATGCGCTTGACCGCGGTGCCGGAGTCGACCACCGCCTTGCCGTCGTTCGACATCGCATCTCTGAAGCGCTACTACTTCAAGCCGGTGCTGAAGCGGCTCGGGCTGGAAGACTTCAGTTGGCACGATCTCCGCCACTTCTACGCGACGACGCTCGTCCACTCGCCGCGCTACTCAGACAAGCAGGTGCAGGAGTGGATGGGTCACGCGAGCTACGCGTTCACGTTGGATCGCTACGGCCACGCGCCCGAAGAAGAGATCGTTTCGATGCCGTTCGACGACATCTACGCAAGGTCTAACGTCACGCCGATGGAGCGCCGGGCCGTCTGACAAGGGCGCCCGACGTAAACCACTGCACAAGCGGCACGGTGAGCAACACAGCCGCCTCCGCCTCAGCCTGGGTCGGCTTGCGATAGCCGTTACCGCCGTGGCGACGTTCCTGGCCGACCCAGAGCGCCTCGGCCATCTTCACCGGAACATCCGCGTCCGGTGTCGGCAGATCGAGCTTCCAGTCCTTCTGTCCCTTCATCACGCTAATCATCTTCCCGAGAGTCGACTTGGAGTCCTTCGGTGTCACAACGTGTACTCCCGCCTCCTCGACCGCCTTGATCGACTTTTCATAGGCCTCTTCGGGATCGGGGTCTTTGCCGAACGCGGCGTGCCACGCTTCGGCGAGCAAAGTCCCCGCTGAACTCGAACCCTGGATGACCTCCGTTGCGGCCATGGCTACACCCTCAGGCACCCGCTTCTCGAGCGCCGCATTTCCATCACGCTCGGCGATTGTCCACTCAGATCCGCTCTCACTCAGGATCTGTTCGAGGAGTCCGAGAACTGTCTCTGCGTCTGACCTCTGCGAAGCGACGTAAACCAGGTAGTCGATGAAGTCGAGAAACTCGGCGGATCCCATCGACGAGAGCAGGTAAGCTGCTCCGCCCGAGCGATACCCGTCGACAAGGGATTTCTTGCGCCGCACCGCTGTTTCATAGTCCATGAGAATGGACACTCGTGGGCGCTTCTCTACGTTTCCCCAGTCGTTGAGGTACTCCTCCGCGCCGACATACGTTGCCCAAGCTAGAAGTTGTCTTTCCATCCATGAGGGCACGCCCGGGTGCAGAGCTTCAAGCTCCGCTGGATCTGCGCCACGTCGTTTCCAAGCCACATCACCATCTTGGCCGACCCTGCCGACAACTGGGTAAGGAGGAGCGCTGATTTCGCGCTGACCAGCGTACGTAGGCGGGAAAAGGAGAAGGCCCGGACACTGATTTTGCTCAGTAATTCCGGGCCTTCTATTGGCTCCCCGGCTTGGACTCGAACCAAGAACCTGCCGGTTAACAGCCGGCTGCTCTGCCAATTGAGCTACCGAGGAATGTGCACCGCTGAGCGGGCAACTCGACAAGCTTAGCAAACTCCGGGAGGTGTTCACGACACCGAGGCGCCGTTCGGGGATGCCGGGCGTGTCGGACTCAGTGCCGCGAATCCGACTCCGCGTTCGGCACCCAGAGCAGATCCTTGCCCACGCCACGGGCGACCACGTGCCCACTGCGGAGCATCAACGTCTCGGCATTCAGCTCGCGGATGAAGTCGGCGTCGTTGGTCACCAGGAGAGCGGCCATCGACTGCTCCTTGCGGCGACGGGTGATCGCATCGAAGACGACCGGCCGCACCTCGAGGTCGAGGTTCGCGAGCACCTCGTCGGCGATGAGCACCTTCGGCTCCAAGACGAACGACCGGGCGATCGCCACACGCTGACGCATGCCGGCACTGAGCTCATAGGGGAACTTCGCCGCCGTGCCGAGGGGCAGGTGCAGCTCGTCCAGCAGCGTCGCCACACGGATCGAGAGCGCCTTCGTGTTCACCCGACGCTCGCGGATGAGGATCGGCTCCGCGATCACCTCGTTCACGGTGAGCCGCGGCGGCAGGTCGGCGCCCGCACCCTGCGGTACGAATCCGGTGCGATAGGTGAGGATCCGGTGCTTGCGGCCAGGCCGGCGCACATCGACGCCGCACACCTGGGCCCTCCCTCCGACGACCTTGACCGAGGGATCGGTGGAGCCGGCGAGGGCGGCGACCAGCGTCGACTTGCCGGAGCCGGTGGGCCCAGCGACGCAGATCAGACCGCCGGGCGCGAGCGAGAAGGTGACGCCGTCGACGGCACGCGTCGGCATCCCGTGGCCGATGCGGTCGATCACCAGATCAGAGCAATCGATCGCGTTCGTGGATTCGGGCCTGCGGGACATGACTCCATCCTGCCCTCTGCGCGATGCCGGTCGGGGTTACGACTCGGCGAAGCGCTGACGCTCCGCATCGATGTCGCGCAACCGCATCCGCAGCGCGCGGCCTCCGTCGGAATCCGCGGGCACTCGCTGCACCGCGCCGAGGAACTCCTGCTTCTCGCGCTCGAGCTGACGGAGCACGAGTCGACGGGTGAG
>NZ_JAGYWT010000283.1:0-3189 GCF_019279095.1 Microbacterium sp. BF1
CGACCTTCATCACACCATCGCTCTCTTCATCCGCGGATTGTATGGATCCATACTATCTGAACTCGGACGATAAGGGCTTTTCGGGTACGCTCCGTCAGGTGGTCATTCTCTTCGTGGGTTCTCTGGGCCACGGACGAGATCCGGGTGAAGGACATCGACGGCGAGGACCTGCTGTGGGAGACGCCGGACTACTCCGGGCTCGGCGAGGAGATCGCCGCGGCTGATGCTCCGGTCGAGCGCTACTTCTGGATCGCGGGGGAGAGCGGCGTGGTCACCACGCTCCGTCGCCACCTGGTCAAGGACCTGGGCATCGATCGTGGTCAGGTGGCCTTCATGGGCTACTGGCGTCGCGGTGTCGCCATGCGCGGCTGAGGCACTGCCGGCGTCGGCCTGATCGCACATCGCCCCCGTCGCACTCTCCGTCGCTGTCGAGGATCTCGAGCGACCGGAAGGGCGACGGCGGCGGATGCGGCGCGGAGGACCTACTTCGCGAGGAAGGTCTTCAGTGCGGAGTTGACCTCGTCGGCGTGGGTCCACAGCAGACCGTGCGGAGCTCCCTCGACCTCGACGTAGTCGGCCTCCGGCACCGCCTGGTGGAACCGGCGGGCGGTCGCGTCGATCGGGAGGATGTTGTCCTTCGTGCCGTGCAGGATCAGCGTGGGCTTGCCGGCGGCGCGCACGGCCTCCACGTCGGAGCGGAAGTCCTCGATCCATGCCGGCACGACCGCGTAGGCGGCCACGGGGGCACTGCCGATGGCCACATTCCAGCTGCCGGTGACGGCCTGCTCGCTGATGCGCGATCCGAGGTTCTCGTCGAGGTTGTAGAAGTTCTTGTAGAAGTCGGTGAACCACGCGAAGCGGTCGCCCTTGCCGGCAGCCGCGATGCCGTCGAAGACCTCCTGCGGAACACCCTCGGGGTTGTCGTCGCGCTGCACGAGGAACGGTTCGAGCGAGGCGAGGAAGGCGAGCTTCGCCACGCGCTCGTGGCCGTAGCGGGCGACGTAGCGGGCGAGCTCTCCCGTTCCCATCGAGAAGCCGACGAGAACGACGTCGCGCAGGTCGAGTGTCTCCAGCACCGTGTGGAGGTCGGCGGCGAAGGTGTCGTAGTCGTAGCCGGTGTTGACCTTCGACGATCCGCCGAACCCACGGCGGTCGTAGGTGATGACGCGATAGCCCTGTGCCAGCAGCTCGCGGGTCTGGCGCTCCCAGCTGTGGTTCTGTGGGACGGATGAAGCCTTCGTTCGGGGCGCGCGCGGCTGTTCAGCGCGAACGATAGGCCGCGAGATCTATCCACACCGGTTCCCAGACCAGACCCTTCTGGAACAGAACATCATGCGCGGCGCGCTGCGCATCCGGGTCCGGAACCGACCACACCACCCGGTCCTTCGGATAGGCCGAAAATCCATCCGCAGGCAGCCCTGCCTGTTTCAGCACCTCTGCCACGGTATCCGCCAGCGACGAGGGCATGAAGTTGTACCGCAGAACATTGCGCAGCATTTTTCCCTGCACCACAGGGTGAAAGCTGGTGGGATCCTTCAAATAACGCTGACGCGTGTCGCTGAAGCTGCGCCAGACATCGTTGGGTTCACGGGGGCTGGGAGCCCCCTGCATTCCGTAGAGAATATCATAGCTGGGAGTTCCCTGAAGGTAGCCATTTCCGGACCTCAGCCCCGCATCAGAAGCCAGGTGCCACCACTCCGTAACGAGCACCTTTTCGTCTTGGGTTGGCGCTCCTACAACCAGCGAGAATACATCATCCCCGCTAGATACGCTTGGCCAGCGCGTCATTTGGAGGTAGCAACTGTCGCCGCTGCTTTCATCCTTCCCCTTCTCAAACAACATAATGTTGACCGGGGGATCCTCAGCAGTCAGCGCTTGCGCAATTCTTTCCTGTTTTGGGGCCCAGGTGCGCGTCTTCAAATGCGCATCAGTGATCAACATCTTATTCAGCCGACCGTCGAAGGTCGCAGCAAAGGCCATGATGAGATCGGCTGAAGCCGGGTGATCCAAATAAAAGCAGGTCTCGAATTTCATACATTCATCTCATGTCACTGCGTGGTGATGATCGTCACGGTAGTGCCTGGGTTGTCGGGACTGCTGCACGAATAGGTGACAGGTTGTAGTCACGCCGCCAGTGCGACGGTCGTGTTCATGATGGTCTCGAACTCGATGGGCGTCAAACGGGCTCTTCGGACATCCGGTGGGGGTCATTGGGTGAGTCCGCCGGCGGCGAGGAGCATCCGGAGCCGGTAGTTGTCTCGGTTGCGGTAGCCGCGAGCGAGGCGTCGGTGGAGCTCGATGATCCCGTTCACCGCTTCGGTGCCCCCGTTCGATGATCGCCCGGTCGTGAAGTACGCCAGGAATGCTGAGCGCCAGCGGAGCAACGTCCGGCCGAGGCGGGCTATCTCGGGGATCGGGCAGGTGTGAAACGTGTCGACGACCTTCTCGGCGATCCGCTGCCCTTCGGCGAGGTCCTTCGTGTGGTAGGCGGAGCGCAGCTGCTGTGCGCACTGCCACGCGACGAACACCTCGTCGTGCGCGGGGTCGGCCTCGATCGCGGTGGTCAGCCTGACTCGCTGCTTGTCAGTGAGGTTCTCCGCTCCGGCGCGGAGGATGGTCTGGATCCCGTAGAGCGGATCGCCCTTCCGGCCCCGATGCCCGAGGGTGTCCTGTTGCACCCGACGGCGGACCTCGTCGACCGCGGCGGTGCCGAGCTTGACGACGTGGAACGCGTCGAGCACCGCTGTGGCGTCCTCGAGCTTGTCGTTGATCGCGGTCTTGTAGCCGGCGAACGGATCGAGAGCTGCCACCCGCACGTTCTTGCGGAAGGTGTCGCCGCGGTCTGCGAGCCAGGACGCATACGCCTTCCCGGACCTGCCCGGCACCAGATCCAGCAGCCTGGACCGCGTCTTTCCCGCACTATCGCGGCTCAGGTCGACCATCCCGGTCAGCTCCTTCGGGCCCCGTTTGCGCGGGTCGACGTGATGCCAGACATGCTCATCGACGCCAAGCGTCGTGACACCCTCGAACCGGGCTTCGTCGGCGGCGAGCCGCACCAGCTCGGGTTCGACCGCGCGCCACACCGTCTTCCACGACGTCCCCAGCTGCCGAGCCAAGCCATGAACCGTGGCGTGTTCACGACGCAGCTGCCCGATCGCCCAGCCGACGGCGCGCTTCGTGATCGACCCG
>NZ_JAGYWT010000284.1:0-3163 GCF_019279095.1 Microbacterium sp. BF1
ACCTGCCGCAACGCGTGGACGGCCTCGACGAGCGGCGGTCGGTGTTCGAGAACATCGCCGCCGCGGCGCCGCACGTGCCGGAGAAGGAGCTGCGGCAGGTAGCCGATCAGATCGGTGTGGGCTTCGGCATGCAAAGGCGGCCGCGCACGACCCAGGGCTTCCGTCCCGGATCCGACGCGCTCCGCCCCCTCTGGCCCGTCGGGAGCCGTTCCTTCCGAGTCGTGAACACCGGCGGCGATCAACCGCTCCAACAGCGTGGTCTTCCCGGCACCGTTCCGGCCGATCAGCGAGACACGCTCCGGCCCCTGGATCACCCAGGCCCGCTCGTGATCGCCGATCGTCGCGATACGGCGGCTGCGCGACACCTGCGGATCGGGCAGTTCGATCTTCATCGAGGCGTCGGAGCGCACACGTCGCCCGGCCTCGTCGAGCACCGATCGTGCGGCATCCTCCTTCGCCCCGACCTCGGTGCGGAGCTTGCCCGCTGAGACCTCGGCGGCCATCTTGCGGCCGTGCGCCACGATCTTCGGGACGCGCTTCTCGATCTCCGCCTTCTTCGCGGTGCGGGTGCGGTGGGCGAGCTTCACCTCGGCCTCGATCCGCTGGCGCTTCTCCTTGCGGAACGCCTGGGCGGCGGTGACCTCGGCCTGTCTCGCGGCATCCTGCTCGGCGTCCAGCCAGGCGCGCCACTGCGAATAGGGGCCACCGAACACGCTCAGCGTCTGGGCGTACAGCTCGGCGGTGTCATCCATCAGCTCGAGCAACGACAGGTCGTGACTGACGACGATGAGCGTGCCCTTCCAGGCCTGCACCATCGCCGCGAGCTGCAGATGTCGACGACTTCTCCTACAGCTCGTGGGATGCCGTCTACGAGATCGGTCTCGACAACGAGGGCCGTGCTCGCATGCGGGTGACCGAGACCCTGGTCGCCGACTTCCCGGACTTCGACCAGAACCACGGCATCGTCCGCGGACTCGTGACGTCGTACGAGGGGGCGAGCACCGAGACCTCGGTCCTGTCGGTGACCGATGAGAACGGCGCAGACGTGCCGTATGAGACCGACGAGGAAGACGGCCTCCTCTACGTGCTCACGGGCAACGACGATGACTTCGTGCGAGGGCTCACGACCTATGTGATCGAGTACGAGATGCGCGATGTGATCCTCGCGACCGCTCCATCGGCGGGATCATCCGCTCCCCCGGCCGACGAGTTCTACTGGGATCTGCTCCCCCTCGACAGCACGCAGCCCATCGACCGCTTCCGCGCCGAAGTCGTGTTCGATCCCGCATTGAGCGCGGAGCTCAACGGAGCCACGCGGTAGGGGGCGTGCGCCAGCGGGCGTGGACGCTCCTGGTGCTGCCGACGATGCACATCTCCTGGGGCCTGGGCTTCCTGGGTGGTGTGCTGCGCGGTGCCCGCGACACCGTCGACGCCTCGCGCCTCGGCACCCGGAACACACCTCTCCCCTGACGCGGCCGCGCGGACTCAGGGCGTGACGAACCCCAGATCGAGGATGCGGTCGACCACACGCTGCGCGGCATGACCATCGTCGCGGGAGTTGAACTGCTTCCGCCAGGCCGCATAGCGATCCGCGTACGCGTCCACGTGGCCCGCGTCGTCCAGAGCGGCCGCGAGCTCCTCCTGAGTGCGCACGAGCGGACCGGGTGCGCGCTCCGCGAGGTCGAAGTAGAACCCGCGCAGCTGTCCGCGATAGTGATCGATGTCGGGCACCAGGAAGTACATCGGCTTTCCGGTGACGCTGAAGTCGAACATCACCGAGGAGTAGTCGGTGATCAGGGCGTCTGCCGCCAGAAGCAGCCGTGCCGTCTCGGGGTACCCGGTCACATCGATGACCCGTGCACCCGCGCGATCGCGTCCCTGTTCCAGAGTGCGGGAGTGACCGCGCACGAGGACCACGGCGTTCGCCTGGTGCGCCAGAAGCTCCGCATCGACGAAGTCGACCATCTCGGCACGGTCATCGCGCCAGGTCGGTGCGTACAGGAGCACGCGCTCCTCGGGCCCGATCCCCAACGCCGCGCGGACCTCGGCAGGGTCGCCGTTGGTGAGCGCATCGTTGCGGGGGTATCCCTCCACCCAGATCGGCCGCCCGAAGAAGGCGTACGCCTTGCGCAGGATGCGCTCGGAATAGGTGTTCTGGGCCAACAGAACGTCCCAGCGCCGGGATTCCTTCACGACCGACGCCGGGTGCCTCTCGCACTCACCATGACGCCCCGCCGGCAATGTCGGCGGGGCGTCGTGGTTCTCACCGCACGTCGGCCAGCATCCGATCCACCCAGAGCGGATGCGGCAGCTCTGCGATCTCGGCCCGCGTGAACCATCCGACCTCGACGACCTCGTCGTCATCGGGGACGGGTAGGTCGAGCAGCTCGCACGCGAACGCGGTCGAGACGTACGACACGCGATCGCCATTCGGGTACGTCACGACGAGCGATTCCCCACCGTAGGCGCCGACGATTCCGGTGACGCGGACGCGCGCACCGATCTCTTCCTGCAGCTCCCGCACGATCGCCTCATCCGGATCCTCGCCGGGCTCGACACCCCCGCCGAGCAGGCCCCACTCGTCTGAGCCCGCCGTCCGCGCGAGAAGGAAGCGATCCCCCTCGCGGATCACCGCCGTCACCCCGGGCAGCAGCAGAAGGTCATGACCGATCCGGGCACGGATCGACTGGACGTAATCGGAGAACGGCATGGCGGGAGTCTAGGTCGCAGGGCGGTCAGACTCCCCGTAGCCTCGCCACAGCCGCCCGCACGAGCGCGGCGTTGCCCGGTGCCGTCGCACCGTCGGGGAGCAGCAGGGTGTCTTCCAACCCGATCCGCGACGCCACGCCGAGCTCGACCGCGAGGTCGAACACCGGCCACGTCGAACCCTCTTCCCCGTGGAGCAGGATCGGCAGGTCGGGCTCCTCGAGCTCGACGTGGGCGATCATTCCCTCGGCGTGGTCGCGCAGCGTGTCGGTCGGCTCGTCGGGAAGCTCGATGAGCACCCGCAGGCACTCCCCTCTGACGGGCGATCGCTTCCACACCTCGAAACCTGCCGCATCCCACAGCCCCGCCTCGACCGCGACACCTCGTTTCAGCAGCAGCGCGGCCACCTCGTCGGCGCCGGCCTCGTGCCAGTTGACCGACGCGTGATCAGGCAGCT
>NZ_JAGYWT010000285.1:0-3159 GCF_019279095.1 Microbacterium sp. BF1
CGCCGGCGGCGGCGACGGTGTCGTAGAACTCCTGGGTGCGCTGGGGGGTGAGGGGCCCGGCGACGGTGACGCCGGCCTCGCGGATCTCGGCGAGGCGACGGGTGATGAGCTCGGGCCTGATCGGCTCGGAGTACAGCTCCTGCATGCGGACGGTGGCCGTCGCCGCGTCGAGGCCGGCGATCTCCGCCAGCAGCGGCTCGGGGTTCTCGTAGCGCGTCCACAGACCCTCGAGGTCGAGCACGCCCAGACCGCCGAGCTGACCGAGCATGATCGCCGTCTGCGGGCTCACCACCGAGTCCATCGGTGCTCCGAGCACCGGGATCCCGAAGCCGAAGGCGTCGATCGTCCAGGCGGTGGACACATCCTCCGGGTTGCGCGTGCGCCGGGAAGGCACCACCGCGATGTCATCGAACGTGTACGCGCGACGTGCACGCTTTCCTCGGCCGAGCTCGATCTCCATGGTCACCCCTCCAGCCTACCCGGCGGCCGCAGTCGCCCGTGCTGGGAGACTGGATCCGAGACCGGGAGGCAGCATGAGGACCGACGACGTGGACATCGTGGTCGTGGGATACGCCGGCCTGTGGACGGCGTACCCGCCGCCGACGATCGCGAGGTCGGCGCGGACCGTGCCGTTGAGGCGGGGGTGCGTCGGCCGATCCACGTCGTCGAGCCAGAACACCCGCAGGTCGGTGTCGCGGAGCGAGGCGTCGATGACGGACGGCGACGGCGGCTGGCGTTCGAAGACGGTGGTGCCCATTGTTCTCTCCGTTGTGTGCGGGGCGCGCCTCAGCGCGTGCCCCAGTTGTAGAGGTCTTTGTAGAGGCCTGCGTAGAGCATGCTCTCGGTGTGGGTGATGCCCGGGATGGTGCGGATGCGGGTCGCGATGAGATCGATCAGGTGCTCGTCGTTCTCGCACACGGCCTCGACGAGGATGTCGAAGGTGCCGAGCGTGACGACCACATACGCCAGCTCGGGGATCGTGGTGAGCTCCTCGGCGATCTCGCGCGGGTCGCCCGAGACGCGGATGCCGATCATCGACATGCGGTGGAAGCCGAGCTGCATGGGGTCGGTGACGGCGACGATCTGGATGATGCCGGCCTCGGTCATCCGCTGCACGCGCTGGCGAGCCGCCGCTTCGCTCAGCCCGACCTCGCGCGCGATCTCTGCGTAGGGGCGGCGGCCGTCTTCCTGCAGCAGTTCGACGATGCGCTTCGAGATGTCATCAAGGGCAGGCTGGGACGGCTTCGTGCTCATGTGTCGATATTGTCAGCCGGTTCTGCATTCTGCAACCGATTCAGTTGTTTCGTCTGATCAGATCTTCAGATTCCGTACGGATGTCGATACGATGACCCCATGTCCAGTCACCTCCTGAAGAACTCCGCGCCGCTGCAGAACTTCATCGGCGGCCGCTATGTGCCCGCGAGCGGCGCCGACCGCATGCCGCTCGTCGATCCTGTCACCGAAGAGACCTACGGGGAGCTCCCGGTATCGGACGGCAGCGACGTGGATGCCGCCTACGCCGCCGCATCCGCCGCCTTCCCGATCTGGCGCGACACCACGCCCGGCGAACGGCAGCTGGCGCTGTTCCGCATCGCCGACGAGATGGAGGCGCGAGCGGAGGAGTTCGCCGACCTCGAGTCGCAGGACACCGGCAAGCCGCGGGCCAGCCTCGTCGCGGACGAGATCATGCAGTCCGTCGATCAGCTGCGCTTCTTCGCGGGTGCGGCGCGAAGCCTCGAGGGCAGGGCTGCGGGGGAGTACCTCGCCGGTCACACCTCCTTCGTGCGGCGCGAACCCGTCGGCGTGATCGGCCAGGTCACGCCGTGGAACTACCCGCTGAACATGGCGGTGTGGAAGATCGCTCCCGCGCTCGCCGCTGGCAACACGGTCGTGCTGAAGCCCGCGGAGTCGACGCCGCTCACCACCCTGCTGCTCGCCGAGATCGTCGCGCTGCACACGCCGGCCGGCACTCTCAACGTCGTGCTCGGAGACAGGGACACGGGTGTCGCGCTCGTGGAGCACCCCACGCCGCAGATGGTCGCCATCACCGGTTCGGTGCGTGCGGGTATGGCGGTCGCACGTTCGGCGGCCGACGACGTCAAGCGCGTGCACCTCGAGCTCGGCGGCAAGGCTCCGGCGATCGTGTTCGCCGATGCGTCGATCGACAAGGCCGTCGAGGGCATCATCACCGGCGCGTTCTTCAACGGCGGACAGGACTGCACCGCCGCCACCCGGGTGCTGGTGCACGCCTCGCGGCACGACGAGCTGATCGCCGCGCTGGTCGCCAGGGCGAAGACCCACGCCCGCACCGGCGGCCCGCGCGAGGAGGGGGTGCTGTACGGCCCGCTGAGCAGTGCGGCACAACTCGCCCAGGTGCAGGGCTTCATCGACCGTCTGCCCGCGCACGCGACGATCGAGACCGGCGGACGCCGCCAGGGCGACCGCGGCTACTTCTGGGAGCCCACGATCGTGTCGGGCGTGCGACAGGACGACGAGGTCGTGCAGAGAGAGATCTTCGGACCGGTGCTCACGGTGCAGGCGTTCTCCGAGGACGCCGAGGCCCTGGAGATGGCCAACGACGTGCCCTACGCGCTCGCCGCGTCGGTGTGGACGACCGATCATGCCAGGGCGATGCGCTTCTCGCGTGATCTCGATTTCGGCTGCGTGTGGATCAACACCCACATCCCGTTCGTGTCGGACATGCCGCACGGCGGATTCAAGCACTCCGGCTACGGCAAGGATCTGTCGCAGTACGGTTTCGACGACTACACCCGCATCAAGCACGTGATGAGCGCACTCGACTGAGGCGGCGGCCGGCGGCGTGCCCTCAGGCGGTCAGGACCTTCACGCGGGGATCGTGTTCATGCGGCGAGTGTCTTCACGCGGCGGTGCTCGCGCAGGGTGAACCGAGGACGCTCCTCGATCTTGATCGCGCCGTCTTCGAGCCAGCCGTGACGGGCGTAGAAGGCGTCGGCGCGCTCGTTGCCGTCGAGCACCCACAGGTAGGCGCGGTCGTGACCGGCCTCGGTGATCCGCTGCTCGGCGGCTATGAGCAGGGCATGACCCGCGCCGGTGGACCAGGCGGAAGGGTCGGCGTAGATGCCGTACACCTCTCCGTCGGCGAGGCCGTCGGGGTCGCGGCCCGAGCCGAGTGACGCC
>NZ_JAGYWT010000286.1:0-3143 GCF_019279095.1 Microbacterium sp. BF1
TCCTGTTCGGTTCCACGATCGCGGTGGCCGGCTTCCTCACCCCGCAGGGCGCGGCATCCTTCGGGTGGTTCGCCTATCAGCCGTTGGCAGGGGCATCGTTCTCGCCGGGTGCGGGTGGAAACCTCTGTCCGCCGACCAGGTTCCCCGCCGTCATCCCGAGTCCCATCAACACGAGGACGATCGGCACCACCCATTCCGGTGAACCGGAGACCTCCGTCACCAGCGGGGCGATGTAGCTGTAGACGGCGAAGAATCCGCCGAAGCCGATGGCTCCGACACCGAGCGTGAACCACACCTGCGGGATGCGGAACACCCGCAGCTCCTGGCGCATCGTGCGGCCGGGGTCTCCGGGATGCTCCGGGACGAAGACGGCTATGCACAGCGTCGAGAGAGCGAACACGAGCGCCACGACCGCGAAGGCGGAGCGC
Source organism: Microbacterium sp. BF1 (assembly GCF_019279095.1). Lineage (NCBI taxonomy): Bacteria > Bacillati > Actinomycetota > Actinomycetes > Micrococcales > Microbacteriaceae > Microbacterium > Microbacterium sp. BF1. The sequence continues at coordinate 429 of NZ_JAGYWT010000286.1, forward strand.
CAGCCCCACTGCTGTCCGAGGAACGTCCCCAACGGCACGCCGATGACGTTGGCGACCGTGAGCCCGGTGAGGATGAAGGCCACGCCCTTGGCACGGTTGCCCGGTCCCATCACGTCGGCGGCGACGAGCGCTCCGATGCCGAAGTAGGCGCCGTGCGGAAGCCCCGCGAGGAAGCGGGACGCGGCGACGAGCTCGAACGTGGGCAGCACCACCGTGAGCGCGTTGAACACCGTCAGGGCGAGGGCCAGCACGATCATCACACGATGCCGCGGATAGCGGGCGACGAAGCCGGCGATGGTCGGCGCACCGACCACCACGCCGAGCGCGTACAGCGAGATCAGCCAGCCGGCCTGGCTCAGGGCGTCTTCCCGACTGGTCGCCCAGAGCGAAGGCAGCAGGTCGGCGGCGATGTTGGGCAGCAGACCCATGACCACGAATTCGGTCATGCCGATGCCGAAGCTGCCGATGGCGAGAGAGAGGAGCGCCCACTTCGCCGCACCCCTCGATTGCGTCGAGGGATTCACCGGATCAGCTTAGCGGCCGTCGCGGGTGCGCGACCGCCCGGCCCGTCCGCTCTCGCGTCATGAAAACGTCGACGTCGTCCTGCGAGTCGACGACGAACCCGTGACGCTCGTAGAGGCTGCGCGCCGGACTGCCCTGGAGCACGTTGAGCCGGTACAGCCCGTCGTCATCGAGGATCATCGCCAGGACCCGGCTGCCGACGCCCCTCCCCTGGTGCGAGGCGCCGATGTAGAGGTGCTCCAGCCAGAAGGCGTCTCCGTCGGGGCGGAGGGCGACAGAACCGACGTCCGCGGCGTCCACGACGATGATCCGCGTGTACGCCGGCTCGAACGCGTCGCGGAACCGCTGCCGGACGCACGTCTGGTCGTAGCGCCCCAGCCGCTCCAGGTCGGCGCGGAGCACATCGGCCCGCAGCTCGGCGATCCACTCCGCATCCTCGGCGAGCGCCGGTCGGAGAACGACCGACGAGAGCGAAACGGGATCAGTCACCGGACTCCTCGACGGCTGCCTCCTCGATCGCGCTCTCCAGACGTTCGATCTTCGCGTCGAGCTCTCCGGAGTACCCCGGGCGGATGTCGGCCTTGAGCACGAGCGAGACCCGCGACCCGAACGGCATGACCGCTTCGGTCGCGCGCTTCACGACGTCCATGACCGTGTCCCAATCCGGGCCCTCGATCTCGGTGAACATGCTCGTGGTGCGGTGCGGCAGCCCCGATTCGCGCACGACGCGCACGGCAGCGGCCACCGCGTCGTGCACGGAGGCGTCGGTGCGCTCTGCACCATCGGCGGGGGTGCCGCTGGGGGCGACGGAGAAGGCGATCAGCATGGGTTCACTCCTGGGTGCGGGGATGACGGACGGGCACCCGCACGAGAGCGCGGATGCCCAGGACGAGCAGGACGACGAGAAGCACGTTGCGCACGGTGAGCACGGCGGCGGAGAGGGCATCCGCCCGCAGCAGCGCGTCGTAGCCGAGCGGATAGACGAGGCAGGTGAGCAGACAGAGCGCGAGGACGACGACGGCCGGTGTGCGCGCCCTCACCCGATCGAGCACGAGCCACAGGATGACCGGGGCGATCAGCCAGGTCTGGAACTGCGGTGAGCCGACCTTGTTGGTGACGATCAGCAGCGTCACCAGCGTGAGAGCGAGCGGAGGGAACAGCCGCGGGAACGTCGCCCCGCGCACCGCCTTGAGCGCGCCCACCGCGGTGACCGCCAGCACGGAGACAGCCATGAGCGGTGTGAGCGCGGCGGCGACGGCATCGACACCGGGCGCGGTGATCTGGAAGGTCAGGATCTCGAAGCTGTACTCGATACGGGCCGCCCCGGCGACCGCGAGCCACAGGAAGGGCGTGGCGGCCACGGCTTCGATCTGCAGCCCTCGTCCGGTCTGCTCCGTCAGGAACCCGAGGATCTCGGTCTCCGCTCCGAGCAGCAGCAGCGTCGCGACGATGCCGGCGGTGACCACCGCTGCGGCGAACAGCACCCGCATCCGTGCCCGGAGCGCGACGACGGCGGCGAGGACGAGCGCACCGGGCCAGATCTTGATCCAGGCGCCGACCGTGAGAAGCGCGGCGCCGACCGCCGGCCGCGACACCAACCAGAGTCCACCGATCACGGCGATCGGAACGGTGATCGCATCGATCCGATAGAGCGCGATCGGCCCGAGCAGAAGCACGGCCGCACACCAGAACCAGGCGGCGATGCGTCGAGCGCGCGCGGGAGAGCGCCCGATGAGCACACCGAAGGCGATCGCGTCGAGGATGACGACCAGGGCCGCCCACCCCACCAGGTACGCGCTGGACACGCCGAGCAGAGGCACGAGCGGCGCGGAGAGAGCGGCGGCGATGAGCATCGGCACGAGGGCGAGCTGGGGGTAGACCCAGGTCTCGTCGATGCCGACGATTCCTCCTCCGCTGAGCGCCGAGGTCGCCCAGGGCTCGTACACGAGCACGACATCGCCCATCGGCTGGCTGGGATACATCCAGCCGAGCCAGGCCGTGAGCAGGTGCACGAGGAGGAAGACGCACCACAGCGCGACCACTCTGCTCGTCGACGTGCGATTCACGCGAGGACGTCCGCGATCGCGTGCGGCAGTGCTGCCGCGACATCCATCGCGACGATCGGATGCCCCGCCGCACCGGCGCGCGTCCCGGCGGCGATCCGCCCGGCATGACCGTGCACCCACGCTCCCG
>NZ_JAGYWT010000287.1:0-3140 GCF_019279095.1 Microbacterium sp. BF1
ATGCATGTCGCATCCCGGGCCACCGGTTCCATGTCTCATGGAATGGAGAAGACTTTGGCGGTACTGTCGTACCTCGAGTCTGGAGCCCTCATTTGGATATCACGCCGCTGATCTGGGTCATCACGATACACCTCGATGTCGAGGATGAACGCCTGCGGTCGGCCGTCGCGCCGACGCAAGCCGAACCAGAGGATGCCGACCTCGGTGCCGGCGACGGTGGCGGTGAAGAGCTCCTGCCCCTCGGTGTCGAGTCCGTCCGGAAGCTCCGCCCGCATCTGACGATGCGACTCGGCGGCGGCCTCCTCCGGCGTGTACCGGCCGGACTCGACGAGGTCGTGCGCGAACCCCTCCTCCGACGCCGCGACGAAACGGGGGAAACGCTCCGCGGTCATCGGCCGCACATCGACGTGTCCGGCGACCTCGCGCACCGGAAGCGGCTCCAGCACCATCTGGATCGAGGCGACCTCGAACCCGCGTCCCTCGACGAATGCCCGTGCGGCCGCGTCCTGCGGGAAGAGCGGCATGGCGATCTGCGTCGCGCCCCTGTCGCGGGCGATCTGCAGGATGCCGTGGAGAAGATCGTCGCGCCGGGCATCCGTCGACGTCGTCTCGAAGACGACGTCGAGGAGGAACAGCTTCTGACCGTTCAGGGCCAGCAGGAGCGTTCCGAGCTCGCCATCCGCGTCATCCACGATGCTCGCGACCCACGCCGTCGATGTCGCGACGCCTTCGGGGAACAGCTCGTCGAACGAGGTGCTGCGGATCATCTCCGCCTCGTACTCCGCGAAGATGGTCGGCCAGGACCGGTTGCGCACGAGCCTGCTCGTCTCGCTCATCGCCGGCGGCCACATCCTGCTCGAGAGCGTGCCGGGGCTGGCGAAGACCACCGCCGCCAGCACCCTCGCCGACACGGTGAAGGCGCAGTTCAAGCGCATCCAGTGCACGCCCGACCTGCTGCCCAGCGACATCACGGGCAACCAGATCTATGACGCGGCGACCGGATCCTTCCGCACCGTGCTCGGCCCCGTGCACGCGAACTTCGTGCTGCTCGACGAGATCAACCGCTCCAGCGCCAAGACCCAGAGCGCCATGCTCGAGGCGATGCAGGAGCATCAGACCACGATCGGCGGGGAGATCCACCACCTGCCGAAGCCGTTCCTCGTGATCGCGACGCAGAACCCCATCGAGCAGGAGGGCACATACGAGCTGCCCGAGGCGCAGATGGACCGCTTCCTGCTCAAGGAGATCGTCGAGTATCCGAGCCCCGCCGAAGAACTCGAGGTGCTCAGCCGCATCGACTCGGGAGTGCTCGACCCCGACCGGCACGTGGCCAGCGCGGTCAGCCTCGACGACGTGCGCCTGCTGCAGGATGTGGCCAGCCGCATCTACGTCGACCCCGCGATCCGCAACTACATCGTGTCGATCGCCTACGTCACGCGGAACCCGGCGCCGTACATCGGCGAGGAGCGGGCCCGCTTCATCAAGTACGGCGCGAGCCCGCGTGCGAGCATCGCGTTCCTGCAGGCTTCGCGAGCGCTGGCCCTGCTCAAGGGGCGCTCGCACGTGCTGCCCGAAGACATCCGGGAGCTGCGGCACCTGGTCCTCCGCCACCGCGTGCTGCTGACGTTCGAGGCCGACGCCGAGGGCGTCCGCAGCGAGGAGATCATCGACCAGATCTTCGCGTCGGTCCCCACGCCCTGATCCCCATGCCGAGCCTGATCACGCAGGTGAAGAGCAAGCTCTTCATCCACTCGACGCGCAAGTCGCTGCACGCGCTCGACGGCGCCTACGCGTCGTTGCTGCGCGGGCGGAGCCTCGACTTCGAAGACCTGCGCAAGTACGAGTACGGCGATCAGGTGCGCGACATCGACTGGCGGGCGACCGCGCGACTGGGAACGCCCCTGGTCAAGCGCTCGCGCGCGACGCGCATGCACACCGTGCTGTTCGTGGTCGATACAGGGCGCTCGATGTCGGCCCTCGCCGCCGACGAGCGGTCGAAGAAGGAGCTGGCGATCCTCGCGACCGGGGTGCTCGGGGTGCTGACGCTGCGCCACGGCGACGACTTCACCACGGTCTACGGCGACTCCGCGAAGGTGCGCCGGCTCGCGCCCGGCCGCAGCGAGGGTGCGCTCGAACATGCGCTGCGCACGATCGACAGGACCATCGACGACAGCAGTGCTCCGAGCGACCGTGACGCACTGCTGTCGTTCGTCACACGCACGATCGCCCGCCGCATGATCGTGGTGGTGATCACCGACGAGGCCCCGGTCACGAGCGAGACGGAGCGGATGCTACGCCGGCTGCGCGTGCAGCACGACGTGCTCTGGCTCACTCTCCGCGACGCCGAGCCCGTGCTGGACCACGCCACCGGACGCATCCGCTCGGATGTCGACAGCCGCTGGCAGGTGCCGGGTTTCGTGCAGGGCGACCGCGAGATCGTGCAGGAGCTGACCGCGCAGCGCGAGGCCGATGCCGCGCACCTCACCGAGCTCCTCACCCGCATGGAGATCAGCCACTCCACGCTGGACGGGCAGGACGACGCGGTCGCCCAGCTGCTGACGCTGCTGAACCGGAGGTCGAATGCCCGGCTCTGACGACCTCTACCCGCCGGCGCAGTACGGCTGGGGCTGGATGCTGCTGGCGATCGGCATCCTTGCTCTGCTGGTGCTGGGCGCCTGGCTGCTGATCGTGCTCACCCGCCCGCGCCGCACGCTGGCGACCGCCGACGCGAATGCCGGCCAGGCTCCGCTGATCATCGACGTGCTCTCGCAATTGCGCACCGAATACCAGGCGCGCATCCAGCAGATCGAGACCGAGTACCTCGAACGCCGCATCTCCGCCCGACAGGCGAACCTCGAGCTGAGCCGGGTCGTCCGTGCCTTCGTGAACGAGTACAGCGGCCTGGAGGCTCCGGTGCTGGCGCTCGACGATCTCGTGGCGCGCGGCGTGCATCCCGCCCTGATCGACGCACTGGGCAGGCACTACTACCCGAGCATCTTCCGTCAGGGACCGGTGATCGACCCGGTGGCCGGCGCTGATGCGGCCAGGACGGTGGTGCGCACGTGGCACTAGCCAACATCTGGATGCTGGTGGCCGCCGTCGCCGTCGTGCTGATCGCGCTGACGATCGGCCTCGTCGTC
>NZ_JAGYWT010000288.1:0-3138 GCF_019279095.1 Microbacterium sp. BF1
TCGACGACCGGGCAGGGACGCACACTCGTCGTGGTCACGCACGATCCCGACGTCGCCGCCCGCTGCACACGCACGGTCGCCGTGCGCGACGGACGCATCATCTCGTCGGCGGTGGCCGCATGAACCGCAACGTCCTCGCCCTCCTGCTGCGGCCTGCTCCCGGCCAGAACAGCGTCCTCGCGCTGCCGGTGGTCGCCTTCGCCGTGGTGACGATGCTGGTCCTCACGGTCATCGGGGGTGCGCAGTCCTTCTGGGGATGGACGGATGAGATCGCTCCCCTCTACCAGGCCCTCGCGGCCATCGCGCTGGTCCTGCTGGTGGTGCCGCTGATGTCCCTCGGTGGTGCGGCGGCCCGGCTCTCCGCACGTCGACGGGACGAGCGGCTCTCCACCCTCCGCCTGCTCGGAGTGTCACCGGCCGGAGTCACGATCGCCACCGTGGCGGAGTCGGTGCTCGTGGCTGCGGTCGGCGCTCTCGCCGGTGTCATCGGGCACGTCGCGATCAGCCCTCTCATCGGGCTGATCCCGTTCCGGGGCGAAGCACTCGGGTTCGCAGCCGTGGTCCTTCCGCCGCTGCAGACCGTGATCGTCGTCGCGGCCGTGCTCGCACTCGCAGCCACCAGTGCCGTCATCGGCCTTCGACGCGTCGTCATCTCGCCCTTGGGCGTGCGCACGCGCACGGATGTGCCACCGGTGCACTGGATTCGCGCCGTGATCGCCGCCGGTGCGATCGCAATCACCTTCGTGCTGATCAAGGTGTTCCCCTCGGTCGGCGGCCTGTTGATGACGATCGTCATCCTCGCCGGGCTGTTCGCAGCTGCGTTGGCGGTGCTGAATCTGGTCGGCCCGTGGGTGCTCAAAGTCTCAGCGGGACGCCAGCTGCGCCGCGCCGAACGTCCCGAGCGACTGCTCGCCGCGCGGATCGTGCTGGATTCTCCGAAGGCGGCCTGGCGTCAGGTCGGAGGCATCGCGATGGCGAGCTTCATGGCCGTGTTCGCCGGCACGGGAGTCGCCCTGCTGAACATGATGAGCACCGCCGACGCCGCCGCGTCCGACATCGCCCTCGCCGACGACATCCGCACCGGGCTCATCATCACACTCATCGGCTCGTTCCTGATGGTCGCGGCGTCGGTCGGGGTCAATCAGGCGTCCGATGTGCTCGACCAGCGCGACCTGCACCGCAGCCTGCACCACCTGGGCATGCCGACCGAGACCGTGGATCGGGCGCGTCGTCGCGCGATCATGTCGCCTCTGCTGGTCACGGCGATCGGGTCGGCGCTGGTCGCAGCCGTCCTGGTCTTCCCGCTCGTCGGGATCGCGCTCATCACGGCCCCACTCTCGCTGATGACCATCGCCGCCGTCGTATCGGTCGGGATCGGCGTGGTCTGGGCCACCACGTGGGCCACGCGCCCACTACTGCAGCGTTCCTTCCAGACCGTGTGAAAGCGACTCATGGTCGAATACTACGTAATGACGTATTATTCGACCGTGAGTGATGAGATCTCCCAGCTCCGCGAAGCACTACTTGCTCTGAGCGAGCGGGTGGCAGTGCTGGAGCAGACGCGCCACGTCTCACACAGCGCGCCCTTCGACGAGGGCGGTTTCTGGGCGTTGAACGGCTTGCAGGCGCGCCTCCCCGATGACGCCTCGACGACAGAGGGAGCGGTGATGCTCGTCGGCGCGCTGACGTTGCCGACGGGAGCACCGGTGTCCTGGCAGCAGACCGTGGGAACCGCAGGACAGCTGGAGGCCACGTGGGCGGAACGCGCATCCGTCTTCGCGGCGCTCGGACACCCTGTGCGCCTCGAGCTCCTTCGTCATATCGTCTCGGGAACCCACGCCACGTCGGAGCTCGCCGCCGTCGACGGCCTCGGGACGACCGGACAACTGCATCATCATCTGCGCCAGCTCGTGTCGGCAGGATGGGTGCGCCAGAGTGGGCGCGGCAGCTATGAGGTGCCGGCCGCACGCATCGTGCCCCTGCTCGCGTGCGTGCTCGGAGCAGAACGATGAGGCGCATCCTGCTCGCCCTCTACCGTGTGCGCGGGGCTCTCTACGGCGTCACCGCTCTCATCCTCGTCGCCATCGCCTTCACCAGTGGGATCAGCCTGGGCGATGGCGCTCGTCAGGCGAGGAGCATCGTCGCCGTCATCTCGGTCGGTGTGCTGGCCGTCTGCGTGCTTCTGGTCTTCATCGGGCCACGCCTGATTCCGACCAGAGAGGCCGTGGCGATCTCGGCTCCGGTGTCCGGGCGGTGGCTGAGCGTGAACAGTCCTGCGACCAAGGTTCCCAGCCACGGCATCCGTCTGTACGGACAGGCGTACGCCATCGATCTCGTGCACGAACCCGACGACACCGCCCGCCCGTCGTTCGGCAGCGGGTCCGCCATGCGGCCGGCGCGGGAGTACCCCGCCTTCGGCGAGCCGGTGTTCGCCATGATCGACGGCGTCGTCGTGCGCGCCACCGACTGGCGGCGCGACCATCGAGCCCGATCTAGCGGGTTGGCGATCGCCTACATGCTGATCGAGGGAGCGGTGCGCGAGCTCGGCGGACCCGGATTCATCTTGGGCAACCACGTGTCGATCCGTGGGGCGAACGGCGACTTCGCGACCGTGGCTCACCTGGAGCAGGGGTCCGTCGCCGTGAAGGTCGGTGAGACGGTACGCGCCGGGACCCGGATCGCACGTTGTGGGAACTCCGGAAACAGCAGTGAACCGCATGTCCACGCGCAGCTCATGGATAGAGCATCGCCGTGGACGGCTCAAGGCCTACCGATGCTGTTCGTCGACGTCGTCCTCGACGAGGGCGGTCCTCTCGCGGCTCTCCCCGGAACGGGGCAGCACATGATCGCCGCGGTCGCGCGCGGGTAGCCGCTCTACGTGCGCAGCCGCTGGCACCGCGGGCAGAAGTGCGAACCCCGGTTCATGAAGCTCTCGCGCACGATCGACGTGCCGCATCGAGGGCACGGCTTGCCCTGCTGCCCGTAGGCGTTGAGCGAGTGCGCGAAGTAGCCCTGGGCCGCCCCCTTCATTCGGTCCGGTCGCTGTGCGAGTCGTCGGTTTCCGATTGATGGGTGCATTGCCGAGCGTAGTCGACGGGTGCGAGGTAGCCGAGCGATGAATGCCGGCGGTCGTGGTTG
>NZ_JAGYWT010000289.1:0-3127 GCF_019279095.1 Microbacterium sp. BF1
GATCCGCGTGCTCCCCGCGTTCTCCTCGCGCAAGCACCTTCCGTCCCGCCTCGCGCGTCTGCGTGAACTGGATGGCAACACCAGCATCCAGGTGCGCGGCCAGGGCACCGAGTTCGATTCGCCGCGGACATACTCGCGCAGCGAATCGAACAGACCTACTCGCCGATGCGCGTGCGGTTGCCGTACCCTGTCGCCGCGCGCATCGAGCGGGTCGTGCACGCCGACGTCGTGCCGGGAGTGCGACCCCTCGTCGGGTCTCCCCGTGCAGAGGTCGTGCCAGTGCCTCCGGCGTCGTTCGCCGCGGTCCTGCGGGAGACGGATGCCACCGCGTGCGATCCTGTCGACGACGGTGCCTCCACGGTGCTCGTGCTCGGCCAGTATCTGTCGGCCCTCGGGCTGATGACGGCGGCAGAGGAGGTCGATCTGCAGAAGCGCCTGATCGACCGTGCCGCGCAGTGGGCACCGCAGCGCATCGTGTTCAAGCCGCATCCGGCCGCGCCGCCCCTGGTGACCGTAGCCGTCAGAGGGCGCGCGGCCGCGCACGGTATCGAATTCGTCGAGTACAGCGGGCCTCTCGCCGCCGAACCGCTCGCCGAGCGGCTGGACGCGGTGGCCGTCGTCGCGGGGTTCTCCACGGCGCTACCGACCGTGCACACCCTCTTCGGACGGGCGATCGGCTCGGCGGGGAACGACACCGTCCTCGCTGCACTGACGCCGTTCGAGAACAGCAACCGGATTCCCGCGACCCTGGTCGACGCCCTCACGCGCGAGGGCTGTCCGTATGCCGATCCCGCGCGACTGCAACTGCTGATCGACGCCGTCGGCTATGCCATGCAGCCGGAGATCGCCGGGCATCTGCGCGGTCGCGCCGAGGAACTGCTGCGCGGACTCGACCCGGATGAGCGCGATCGGTACTTCACGCCCCGACGGCTCGCCGAGCTGCGACTGCCCGGCGCGCCGATCGAGAACGCCGTGCGTCGTGCACTGCGTCCCGCCGGGGGAGTGGGCAGGATCGAGGAGTGGCGGCTCCACGCCCTCGGCGCGCGGCGACGCGCAGGGCGCGCCTGGCGGGCGATACGCGGCCGATGACGACGATGACGACGACGAGGATGTGGACGATGGACGAGCAGAAGCCCCGCACGGTGGCTATCATTCCGGCGCGCGGAGGGTCGAAGCAGGTGCCGCGCAAGAACCTGCAGCGCGTCGGCGGGGTGCCGCTGGTCGAGCGCGCGGTTCGCGCCGCGGCCGCAGCTTCCGGCATCGACCTGGTCGTGGTCTCCACCGACGATGACGAGATCGCAGCGGTGGCGACGGCTGCGGGCGCCCGTGTCATCCGCCGCCCAGCCGAGCTCGCTGGAGACACGGCGACCTCGGAGAGCGCGATCCTGCACGCGTTGGACGAGCTCGAGGCACGCGGAGACAGCGTCGGGATCGTGGCGTTCCTGCAGGCGACATCACCGTTCATCCCGAGCGACGCGCTCGCCGCGGCGGTGGAGGAGGTCCGCGCAGACCGGGCCGACAGCGTGTTCGCCGCCCACGAGACGTACGGGTTCCTGTGGCGGGAGGATGACCGCGGTGACGCGGTGGCTATCAACCACGAGGCCGCGCACCGCCCGCGCCGACAGGACCGCGAGCCGCACCACCTCGAGACCGGCGCGTTCTACGTGTTCCGTGCCGCGGGCTTCCGCGAGAGCAGGCATCGCTTCTTCGGCAGGACCCGCATCGCCGCGGTGCCGGAATGGACAGCGATCGAGATCGATGATGCGGATCAGCTCCGCGTCGCCCGTGCACTCGCTTCGCTACATGAGGTTCCCGGCCCCATCCCGGTCCGCGCCGTCGTGACCGACTTCGACGGCGTGCACACCGACGACACCGCGATCATCGACGCCGACGGTGGCGAGCGGGTGCGGGTGAGCCGTGAAGACGGCATGGGGGTGGCTCTGCTGCGCCGTGCCGGTGTGCCGCTGCTGATCCTGTCGACCGAGGTCAACCCGGTGGTCCGCGCCCGCGCCGACAAGCTCCGGGTGCCAGTGCTGCACGGCATCGACGACAAGGAGAAGGCGCTGCGCAACTGGGCGCGGGACAACGAGATGCCACTCGCCGACATCGCCTACCTCGGCAACGACGTCAACGACCTGCCGGCGATGCGGATCGTGGGGTGGCCGGTCGCGGTCGCGAACGCACATCCGCTGGTACTCGAAGAGGCCCGTGTCGTGCTGAGCCGTCGCGGTGGAGAAGGCGCCGTGCGGGAGCTGATCGAACGGGTGTTGTCGAGCTGACCGATCCCGGTAACCCGGTGGTCGCCCGGTGTTCATCCTCGGCCCGTACTCAGGAGGGAGGGGTTGCACCAACGCTCGAACACCGGAGGAATCATGACTGTCAGCATCGGCTCACGAGTGATCGGCGGCGGGCGTCCTGCCTACGTCATCGCGGAGATCGGCCTGAACCACAACGGTGACGTGGACATCGCCAAGAAGCTCATCGACGTCGCGGCTCGCGCCGGTGCCGACGCCGTGAAGTTCCAGAAGCGCACGCCGGAGATCTCCACTCCGGAGCACATGCGCGATGTCCCTCGCGAGACGCCGTGGGGCGTGATGAGCTACCTCGACTACCGCCGCCGGGTCGAGTTCGGCCGCGACGAGTACGTCGAGATCGGCGACCACGCCACGATGCTCGGCCTGGACTGGTTCGCCTCGCCGTGGGACGTGCCCAGCGTCGCCTTCCTCGAAGACCTGGGCGTCGTGGCGCACAAGGTCGCCTCGGCCAGCCTCACCGACACCGAGCTGCTGGTCGCCCTGCGCGAGACGGGCAAACCCGTCATCCTCTCCACGGGCATGTCGACCATCGAGCAGATCGACCGGGCGCTGGACACCCTCGGCACCGATCGCGTGGTCCTCATGCACGCCACCTCGACCTACCCGCTGGAGCCTGAGGAGGCGAACCTGCGGGTGATCGCCACACTGCGCGACCGTTACCCCGGTGTGCCCGTGGGCTACTCGGGGCACGAGCGCGGACTCCAGATCTCGCTCGCCGCCGTGGCCATCGGCGCCGTCGCCGTCGAACGCCACATCACGCTCGATCGCACCATGTGGGGCTCCGATCACGCGGCCTCGCTCGAGCCGACCGG
>NZ_JAGYWT010000029.1:0-11169 GCF_019279095.1 Microbacterium sp. BF1
CTGGCGACCCTGCGCCGGCACCAGAGCACCGGTCCGCTGATGTGCTCGGAGTTCTGGGACGGCTGGTTCGACTGGTGGGGCGGCGTGCATCACACCACCGATGTCGCCACGGCCGCCGCCGACCTCGACGAGCTGCTGGCGGCCGGTGCTTCGGTCAACATCTACATGTTCCACGGCGGCACCAACTTCGCGCTGACCAACGGCGCGAACCACAAGGGTCGCTATCTGCCGCTGGTGACCTCCTACGACTACGACGCCCCGCTCGACGAGGCCGGCAACCCCACGGAGAAGTTCTTCGCCTTCCGCGAGGTCATCGCCCGGTATGCGCCGGTTCCGGATGAGCTTCCGGCTGCGGCCGAGGCAGCGCCCGCGTTCGAAGTTCCGCTCACGCCCGCGGGCGCCTGGACGGACCTCGCGGGTCCTGCGTCGACGACCGCGCAGCCCGAGACCTTCGACGCACTCGGCCACCTCAGCGCCCTCGTGCGCTACGACGCCGAGCTTCGGGATGCACGCGGCGGATTGCTCGTCGTCGACGAGGTGCGCGATCTGGCGTGGGTGAGCGTCGACGACCGCGTGGTCGGCACGCTCTCGCGCACCCGGCACGACCGGGCGATCCGGATCCCGGACGGCCGGACCCTCAGCATCCTGGTCGAGGATCAGGGTCGGGTGAACTACGACCGCCGCCTCGGCGAGGAGAAGGGTCTGATCGGCGAGATCACCCTCGACGGCGCGCCGGTGACGGGCTGGCGCTCGACGCCGTTGGATGTCGCAGAGATCGCCGCGGAGGTCGACGCCGAGATCGATACCGAGCTCGACGCCACTACCGGCACCGACGCCGCCGATGTCCTGAAGACGGGCCCGGCCGCGTGGACCAGCTCGTTCACCCTGGATGCACCGACGGACCTCGTCCTCGACACCATGGCCTGGAGCAAGGGCTACGCGTTCGTGAACGGCTTCTTCCTCGGCCGCTATTGGCGCAACGGTCCGCAGCGCACGCTCTCCGTGCCCGCACCTGCCACGAGAGAGGGGGCGAACCGTCTGGTCGTGCTGAACTCGAGAACGTCGTGGAGCCGCGCGCCGTCTTCGTCGGTGCCCCTTCGCTCGGCGACACGGAGGAATAGCACCGCAGAGGTGCCCGCCCGGATGACACGCGAAAAGCGCGCACAGCAAACACTCAGGAAGGCGTAAACTCGCCCGAGTCCCTTGGTATACGGGGGACTCGATCGGAGGAGTTCCATGAGTACTGCCACTGCGCCCGCGAATCCTCGCTCGCGCGTCATCACCGCGAGCCTGGTCGGCACCACGATCGAGTTCTACGACTTCTACGCGTATGCCACGGCTGCCGTACTCGTGTTCCCGGTGCTGTTCTTCCCCACCGGGAACGACACCACCTCGCTCCTGTCGTCGTTCGCGGTGTTCGGCGCCGCGATGGTCGCCCGCCCCATCGGCGCCGTGGTGTTCGGCCACTTCGGCGACAAGTTCGGGCGCAAAGCCACGCTGGTGGCCTCGCTGCTGACGATGGGCATCGCGACCTTCGTCATCGGCCTGCTGCCGACGTACCAGGACATCGGATGGTGGGCGGCACTCCTGCTGCTGATCCTCCGGCTCGCGCAGGGCTTCGCGCTCGGCGGCGAATGGTCGGGTGCGGCGCTGGTCGCCACCGAGAACGCCCCGAAGGGCAAGCGCGCCTGGTACGGCACCTTCCCGCAGCTGGGTGCACCGCTGGGCTTCATCATCGCGAACTTCCTCTTCCTCGCCATCAACTGGCTGCTGCCGCATGCCGAGAACCCGGTGCTGAAGTCCGAGGCGTTCCTCTCCTGGGGCTGGCGCATCCCGTTCCTGTTCTCGGCCGTGATGGTCATCATCGGGCTGTGGGTGCGACTGAAGCTCGTCGAGTCCGACACCTTCAAGAAGGCCGAGACGAAGGGCGTGATCCGCAAGCTCCCGCTCGCGACCGTCTTCCGTCACCACTGGAAGCAGCTCATCCTCGGCACGTTCATCATGCTGGCGACCTACGTGCTGTTCTATCTGATGACGAATTTCACCCTCGCCTACGGCACCAAGCCCGCATCGCTGGAGACGGCATCGGCCGCAGCGAAGGCCGCGGCAGAGGCGACGGGCGCCCCGTTCGACCCGACCAAGTTCGCGGCCCAGTTCTATCCCGGCCTCGGCTTCGGCTACACCGACTTCGTGCTGATGCAGATCATCGGCGTCGTGTTCTTCGGTATCTTCACGCTGCTCTCCGGTCCCATCGCCGACGCGATCGGACGACGCAAGCTCCTGCTGTGGGTCACCGGTGTGATCATCGTGTTCGGCTTCACGTTCAACACGTTCCTGCTCCCTGCCGCCGACCCGAAGTTCACCGGTGCGCTCGCACAGGCCTTCCTGGTGTTCGGCTTCATGCTGATGGGAGCAACATTCGGCCCGATGGGCGCTCTGCTGCCCGAGCTGTTCCCGACCAACGTCAGGTACACCGGCTCGGCGATCGCGTACAACGTGTCGTCGATCCTGGGCGCGGCCGTGGCACCGCTGATCGCGCTCTGGCTGTGGTCGCTCGGTGACGGCGCTCCGTGGCTGGTGGGCCTGTACCTGTCGGCGATGGGTGTGCTGACCTTCATCGCGCTCCTCCTCAGCCCGGAGACCAAGGACCACGACTACGACGACGACCTCGGCGTCGCGGCGGCCGTCGAACTGTAGCCCGCGACTCCTCCGCAGCGCGAGGGCACCCCGTCTCCGGATGGGCGCCCTCGCGTCGTCGACAGGGAACGCCCGGGCAGGGATCGCTCGCGATCGCGTTCAGTCGGCGAGGAACTTCTCGATAGCCGCAATCGTGGTGGCGTTGTCGAGGTGCCGCACGGCGCGGATGCCGACCGCTTGGGCCCCGTCGACCGACGACGGGCGATCGTCGATGAAGAGCACCTGCGCGGGTTGCGCGTCCATCAGACGCAGCGCCTGCAGGTAGGCGTCACGGTGCGGCTTGTTCACGCCCTGTTCGTGGCTGTAGCAGATCGGATCGAACACCTCGGAGAACGCGAAGCGCCGTTCCTCCTCCTCCCTCGCGCCATCGGCGGAGTTGGAGAGGATCGCGGTCCCCGCGCGCGACGAGAGCGTTCGCGCGTAGTCGATCAGCTCGACGTTCCCGGTGCCGCAGTACGCATCCCAGAAGTCCGCGCGCATGGCCGCGCACTGCTCATCGTCGAGTTCGAGGGCGGCACCAACCGCAGCCCAGAACGCGGGCTCCGTGCCGACGGTGACATCGATCGCGGGAAGTTCGGCGCCCGCGATCCGCGCATCGAACGCCGCCGTGTCGAGGCCGCTCACCGCGCGCCAACGCTCCCACCACTCCTGCTGCCACGCGTCGTCATCGACGGCCTCCAGAACTCCACCGATATCGAACAGGATCCACTTCTTCGTCGACATGACCCCAGACTGCCACGTCAACATGTATTGACATCCCCGAGTCCGTCAACGAGTATTGACGGAGGAGGTGCATCATGACAATGCCGACCGCGATCGCACAAGAGGACGGGGGCGAGCCCCTGGCCGCGCTGCACCGCCTCGCCGAAGTGCGCAAGGAGGTCGCCCGCGCCGAAGAGGCGAACGTGCGCCGCGCACGCAACCTCGGCTATTCGTGGCAGGCGATCGCCAGCGCTCTCGGCGTGAGCAAGCAGGCGGCGCACCGTCGCTTCGGCCACTCCTGAGCCGCGTTCAGCCCCTCCATAGGATTCGACCGCGAACGAAGTACGGTCGAAGTACCATCTCCAGATAGAGGTCCCGCATGTCCGGTTCGGCGACAGCACGCCGCCGCGGACGTGGCGCGCAGCCCGAAGGCCCCCGCGCCACCTTCCGCCAGCTCCTCCCCTTCCTCTTCGAGCACAAGCGCACCCTGATCGTGGTCGCCGTGCTCAGCGTCATCGGCGCGGCGACGTCGCTCGTGCAGCCGTTGCTCGTGGGTCAGGTCATCGAGGCGGTGCAGTCCGACACCGGCATCGGGATCCTCGTGTGGCTGCTCGTGGGCTTCGTGGTCGTGTCGTCTGTCATCTCCGGCTTCCAGCACTACCTCCTCCAGCGCACGGGCACCGCGGTCGTGTACTCGAGCCGCCGCAAGCTGATCGACCGCATCCTGCATCTGCCCACGTCGGAGTTCGATGCCCGCCGCACCGGCGACCTCGTCTCGCGCGTGGGCACCGACACGACCCTGCTCTACGCCGTGCTCACCCAGGGCCTCGCAGACGCGGTCGGCAGCGCCGTGCTCTTCCTCGGCGCGCTCATCGCGATGCTCGTGATCGATCCCATCCTGCTGCTGCTCATCGTCGTGGTGATCGGCATCTCGGTCGCGGTGGTCGTGTTGCTCAGCGGGCGCATCCGCACCGCATCGACCGCGCAGCAGGAGAAGGTAGGCGAGCTGGCCTCCGGTGTCGAACGCGCCGTGGGCTCGATCCGCACCATCCGCGCGTCTGGTGCGACCGAGCGCGAGACCACCGCGGTGTCCGAGCTCGCGTCCGACGCCTACGGCATCGGCGTGCGCATCGCCAAGATCTCCTCGATGGTCGTGCCCGTCTCCGGCATCGCCCTGCAGCTGTCGCTGCTCGTCGTCCTCGGCGTGGGCGGATTCCGCGTGGCCGCAGGAGCCATCACGATCGCCTCGCTGATCTCGTTCATCATGTTCCTGTTCCTGCTCGTGATGCCGCTGGCCACGACGTTCGGAGCGATCACGTCGGTGAACCAGGCCCTCGGGGCGCTCGGACGCATCCAGGAGGTGCTCGACCTGCCCACCGAGTCGCAGGACGATGAGAAGATCGCCGCGTCGCTGCCCCGTGAGACGGCAGCACCGGATGCGCCGGCGATCGAATTCCGCGACGTGCGCTTCCACTACCCCGCGAACGTCGTGGCCGCGCGTCAGGCCGCCGCCAAGGAAGCACGGAATCTGCTCGCCGACGCGCACCTGGAATCGGCAGAGGATGCCGCGCCGGCCGCCCAGGACCACGAAGTGCTGCGCGGGGTCTCCTTCGCCGTGCCGCACGGCTCCCGCGTCGCGCTGGTCGGCCCCAGCGGTGCGGGCAAGAGCACGATCCTGTCGCTGATCGAGCGCTTCTACGACCCCACGGGCGGATCGATCCGCCTGCACGGTCACGATGCGCGCACCTACCCGCGCGACGAGCTCCGCGCCCACTTCGGCTACGTCGAACAGGATGCGCCGACGCTGGCCGGCACACTCTCCGAGAACCTGCGGCTCGCCTCCCCCGAAGCGACGGACGCCGACTGCGAACGAGTGCTGCGCGCCGTGAACCTGGGCGATGTGCTGGAGCGCAACCCGCTCGGGATCGAGGCTCCGGTGGGCGAGGACGGCGTGATGCTCTCCGGTGGTGAGCGTCAGCGTCTCGCGATCGCCCGCGCCCTGCTCACCGACGCCCCGATCCTGCTGCTCGACGAGTCCACGTCATCACTCGACGGCGTGAACGAGCAACGCATGCGCGAGGCCATCGACGCGGTCTCCACCGACCGCACGCTCATCGTGATCGCGCACCGCCTCTCGACCGTCGTCGACAGCGACCTGATCGTGGTGCTGCAGGACGGCGTCGTGGTCGGCCAGGGTACGCACACCGAGCTCGTGGAATCGACGCCGCTGTACCGCGACCTCGCACGTCACCAGCTGCTCGCCTGACGCCACCCGTTCCCGGGCAACACGAAGGCGGGACGTCGGAGACCACTCAGCCATGGGTTCGTCTCTGATGTCCCGCCTTCGCGGGTCTGCAGGGCACGGAGCCCTGAGGGTGCCGGCTCCCCCGAACCGGCACCGGTCTGGGGTTACGCCTTGTCGAGGCGGTAGCGCAGCGAGGCCAGCTCGGCGCGCAGGGCCGCGGGAACCTTGTCACCGAAGGTGTCGTAGAACGCCTCGGTCAGGTCGGCCTCGGTCTTCCACGCCTCGGCATCGACGGAGAACAGCTCGTCGAGGTCGGCGGCGGGGATGTCGAGTCCGTCGAGGTTGAGGTCCTCCACGCGCGGCAGGCGTCCGATCGGGCTGTCGACCGCGGAGACATCGCCCGCGATGCGGCGGATGATCCAGTCGACGACACGCGAGTTGTCGCCGAAGCCCGGCCACAGGAACCGGCCGTCGGCACCGCGGCGGAACCAGTTCACCTGGAAGATGCGCGGCGCCCGGTCGAAGCGAAGACCGCGACCGACCTTGAGCCAGTGACCGAAGTAGTCCGCCATGTTGTAGCCGCAGAAGGGCAGCATCGCGAACGGGTCGCGGCGCAGCTCCCCCACGGTTCCCTCAGCGGCAGCGGTGCGCTCGGACGAGATGTTCGAGCCGAGGAAGACGCCGTGCGTCCAGTCGGTGGCCTCGACCACGAGCGGGACGTTGCTGGCGCGGCGTCCGCCGAACAGGATGACGTCGAGCGGCACGGCCTCTTCCCAGTCCTCGGAGATCTGCGGGCACTGCGCCGCCGACACCGTGAAGCGGGAGTTGGGGTGTGCGGCCGGTCGGCCGGACTCGGGGGTCCAGTCGTTGCCCTCCCAGTCGATCAGGTGCGCGGGCGCCTCGTCGGTCAGACCCTCCCACCACACGTCGCCGTCGGGGCGGAGCGCGACGTTGGTGAAGATCGTGTTGCCCCACAGCGTCTCGACCGCGGTGACGTTGGTCGACTCGCCGGTGCCGGGTGCGACGCCGAAGAAGCCGGCCTCGGGGTTGATGGCCCACATGCGTCCGTCTTCGCCCGGACGGATCCAGGCGATGTCGTCGCCGAGGGTCTCGACGCGCCAGCCGGGGATGGTCGGGCGGAGCATCGCGAGGTTCGTCTTCCCGCAGGCCGACGGGAAGGCCGCGGCCACGTGGTACGCCTTGCCCTGGGGGTCGATCACGCGGATGAGCAGCATGTGCTCGGCGAGCCAGCCCTCGTCGCGTGCGATCACCGAGGCGATGCGCAGCGCGAAGCACTTCTTGGCCAGGATCGCGTTGCCGCCGTAGCCCGAGCCGTAGGAGTAGACCTCGAGCGTCTCGGGGAAGTGCACGATGTACTTGTCGTCGTTGCAGGGCCACTCGGCATCCTGCTCGCCCGGTGCGAGCGGAGCACCGACCGAGTGCACGGTCTTGACCCACGGCGCCCCCTCGGCGACCTGACGAGTGACGGCATCGCCGACGCGGGTCATGATGCCGATGGAGGCGACCGCGTAGGCGCTGTCGGTGATCTGGACGCCGATGTGCGAGAGCGGACCGCCGACGCGTCCCATCGAGAACGGCACGACGTACATCGTGCGGCCGCGCATCGATCCCTCGAAGATCTCGTCCATCTTGGCGTGCATCTCGGCGGGGGCCGCCCAGTTGTTCGTGGGGCCCGCGTCCTCTTCGCGCTCGGAGGAGATGAAGGTGCGCCCCTCGGTGCGGGCGACATCGCTGGGGTGCGAACGGGCGAGGTAGGAACCGGGGCGCCATTCGGGGTTGAGCTTGATCAGCTTGCCCTCGTCGACGAGTCCGCGCAGGAGCCAGTCGTTCTCGGCGGGCGAGCCGTCGACCCAGTGCACCGCGTCGGGCTGGGTGAGTGCGCGGATCTCCTCGACCCAGGCGGCCAGCTCGGCCATCGCGGGGGTGTCATACGTCGGAGCCGCGCCGAACGTACGCGTCTGTGCGACGGGAGACGTGCGGGGGGTGAAGACTTCGGCGATAGCCATGACGTGTGCTCCTTTGAAGTGTGGGGCGTTGCACCTATGTTCTTCCGATTCGAGCGCGACTTTCGGCCATTTCGAGCGATAAGAACTTAAATTCTTTCGCTAGACTCAAGGAATGGCGTCCTCCGGCATCCACCTCACGACTCTCGGCCACCGCATCCGTCACCACCGGCTGGAGAACGGATTCACGCTCGACGAGCTCGGTGCTCTCGTCGGCGTCGCCGGTTCGCAGCTGAGCCTGATCGAGAACGGCAAGCGCGAGCCCAAGCTCTCGCTGCTGCAGGCGATCGCCCAGGCGACCAAGACGGAGGTGACCGATCTCATCTCCGGGGAGCCGCCGAACCGCCGTGCCGCTCTCGAGATCGCCCTGGAACGCGCGCAGGAGAGCCCCGTCTTCCGCCAGCTCGGCGTCGCGCCCGTGCGCGTGACCAAGGGCATGAGCGACGAGACCATCGAATCGGTCCTCGGCCTGCACCGGGAGCTGGAGCGTCGCGAACGCGAGGCCATCGCCACACCGGAGGAGGCGCGGCGCGCGAACACCGAGCTGCGGCTGCGGATGCGCGCGCAGAACAACTACCTCCCCGAGATCGAGAAGCTCGCCGAGAAGCACCTCAAGGCCGCGGGACACGTGCAGGGCGCTCTCACGCACCGCACCGTGAGCATCATGGCCGAGAAGCTCGGATTCGAGCTGATCTACGTCAACGACCTCCCCCATTCGACCCGATCGGTCACCGACCTCGAGAACAGATGGCGGCGCCGCGTACGGCACGCAGGGCGATGGCGCGAAGACCAAGGAGCAGAAGCCTCGTGGGGGCGCGAAGTTCGCCGCCTTCATCGTCGCGGCCGCTCTGGTCGGCGGCGTCGGCGGGTTCGGCGGCGGTGCGCTGCTGAACGGCCTCCAGGACAGCCCGTCCTCCGGCACGGCCTCCGGTCCGCAGACGGTGACGGTGAACAACCCCGGATCGGTCAACGAGACCACAGCGGTCGCGACGGCCGCACTCCCGTCCGTCGTCACCATCGAGGTGGCGGGCGCCGATCAGGGAGGCAGCGGATCCGGTGTCATCATCAGCGATGACGGTTACGTGCTCACCAACACGCACGTCGTGACCCTCGGCGGCGCGGTCGCCGATCCGACGATCCGCGTGACCACATCGGACGGGCGCATCTTCGAGGCGACCGTGGTCGGGACAGACCCGATCTACGACCTCGCCGTGATCAAGCTGAAGGACGCCAAGGGGCTGACCCCGATGGACTTCGCCGATTCCTCGAAGCTCAACGTCGGCGACACCGCTGTGGCGCTCGGCGCTCCTCTCGGGCTCGCGAACTCCGTCACCACCGGCATCGTGAGTGCGTTGAACCGCAGCATCCAGATCGCCTCGTCCGCCCTGCCCGACTCCTCCTCCGAGGACGCCCCGGACCAGCAGCAGACGCCGGATCAGGGTCAGGGCCAGGGGCCGTTCCAGTTCGACATCCCCGGAAGCGGCACGCCGCAGACCTCGGACTCCATCTCGATCGCCGTGATCCAGACGGACGCCGCGATCAACCACGGGAACTCCGGCGGCGCGCTCGTGAACAGCAAGGATGTGAGGATGACGGACATCAAGCCGGCCCTCATCGAGCGTGCGGGCATCGAGATCATCCCCGAGTCCGAGCGCACCGCGAAGCCTCGCGACCTGTTCTGGCCGTGGTTCGCCGCGAACGTGTCGGTGTTCGGCATGTCGTACGGGTCGTTCGTGCTCGGCTTCGGCATCTCGTTCTGGCAGGCGACCATCGTCTCGGTCATCGGCATCGTGGTGTCGTTCCTGCTCTGCGGGCTCATCGCCATCGCCGGCAAGCGCGGCTCGGCGCCCACCATGGTGCTCTCCCGCGCGGCGTTCGGCGTGCAGGGCCAGAAGGTGCCGGGCATCGTCTCGTGGCTGACCTCGATCGGGTGGGAGACGTTCCTCGCGATCCTGGCCGTGCTCGCCACCGCGACCGTCATCACGCAGCTCGGAGGCGACGGCGACAGCGTGTGGCTCAAGGTCGTCGCGACCGCGATCGTCGCCGCACTGATCGTCACGGCATCCGTGCTCGGCTATCACACGATCATGAAGCTGCAGTCGGTGCTCACGTGGATCACCGGCGTCGTGACCGTGCTCTACATCATCCTCGCCGCACCGGCGATCGACCTCGCCGCCGTGCTGGCCCGACCCGACGGCGGCATCGGCCAGGTGATCGGGGCGCTCGTGATGGTGATGACCGGATTCGGCCTCGGCTGGATCAACATCGCCGCCGACTGGTCGCGCTACCAGAAGCGCACGGCATCCGACGGAGCGATCGTCGCCTGGAACACGATCGGAGGATCGGTGGCACCGGTGATCCTCGTGGTGTTCGGTCTGCTGCTGGGCGGATCCGACGAAGATCTCATGAACGCGATCGCTGCGGATCCGATCGGCGCGCTCGCCTCCATCCTGCCGACGTGGGTGCTCGTGCCCTTCCTGCTCACCGCCGTGCTCGCGCTCGTCTCGGGAGCGGTGCTGGGCATCTACTCCTCCGGGTTGACGCTGCTCAGCCTCGGCATCCGCATCCCCCGTCCGTCGGCTGCGGCGATCGACGGCGTGATCCTCACGATCGGCACCGTCTTCGTGGTGTTCTTCGCCACCGACTTCCTCGGTCCGTTCCAGAGCTTCCTGATCACGCTCGGTGTGCCGCTCGCCTCGTGGGCCGGAATCCTGATCGCCGACATCCTGCGCCGGAAGAAGGACTACGACGAAGAGGCCCTGTTCGATCAGAACGGTCGCTACGGCGCGTGGGACTGGACCTCGATCGGCACCCTGGTCGTCACGAGCGTGATCGGCTGGGGCCTGGTCGTGAACAACTTCGCCGAGGATGCCGCGTGGAACAACTGGCAGGGCTACCTGCTGTTCCTCATCGGCGGCAGGGACGGGGAGTGGGCGTATGCGAACCTCGGGGTGTTCTTCGCCCTGGTGCTGTCGTTCCTCGTGACCTACTTCGCCAGGGCTGCGAAGATCCGGCGCCAGGAGGCGGTGTGAGCGCTCCGGCGACCGGGGACACCTGGCTCGTGGTGATCGATCCGCAGGCGATCTTCGCCGCGCCAGACTCCGCGTGGGGTTCACCGTTCTTCGGCGAGGCGATGCCACGCATCCGCGCCCTCGCGGACGCGTTCGGCGACCGTGTGCTCGTCACCCGCTGGATGCCGACGGCCGATCGGTCCACCTCGTGGGGTGACTACTTCGCGGCATGGCCGTTCGCCGACCAGCCGCCGAGCGACCCGTTGTTCGCCCTGGTGCCCGAAGCCGCCGGCCTCTCCCCGCATCCGAGCATCGACCTGCCGACGTTCGGCAAGTGGGGGCCCGAGCTCGAGGCGATCGTCGGACGCGGAGGGCATCTCGTGCTCGCCGGGGTCTCGACCGACTGCTGTGTGATCTCGACGGCACTGGCCGCCGCAGACGCCGGCGCTCACGTCACGATCGCGGCCGATGCCTGCGCCGGATCGAGCGC
>NZ_JAGYWT010000290.1:0-3124 GCF_019279095.1 Microbacterium sp. BF1
CCTGTCTACGTCGCTGTCGGCATCGATCTGGAGGGGCATCGTGACGTTCTCGGGTTGTGGATGGGACCGACCGGCGGGGAGGGTGCGAAGCAATGGATGAACATGCTCACGGAGCTGCGCAACCGTGAACGTCGTGGAGCCTCCCGCCGCCGTCGAACCTCCGGCGGTCATCCGCCCGCGAACACACCCCATCACGCTGCCGACGGTCGACGTCGCCGAGCTCGGAGTCGCCGATCGCCTCGGCCTCTCCGATGAAGACGACGAGGAAGTGGGCCCGACCTCATGAGAATCGGACTCATCCTGACCGAAGCCCTGGGCGGGCTCCGGCGGAACATCTCGATGGTGATCTCCGTCGTGCTCGTCACCTTCGTCTCCCTGACGTTCGTGGGTGCGGCGATCCTGATGCAGGGACAGATCGGCGTCATGCGCGGCTACTGGGCCGAGCGCGCCCAGGTCGCGGTGTACATGTGCTCCGCGGTCTCGGAATCCGAGACCTGCCTCGACGGCGCCGCGAGCGAGGAGCAGGTCACCGCCGTCCGTGCACAGCTCGAGGGGGACGCGCTCAAGCCGCTCATCAGCTCGATGACGTTCGACACCAAGGAAGAGACCTACGCCAAGCTCGTCGATCAGCTCGGCGCCGATCAGGCGAGCGTGCTCACGCCCGACCAGGCCTTCGAGGTGTTCTTCGTCACCATGAAGGACCCGGGCCAGTCGCAGGTGCTCGCCGAGGCGTTCAGCGGACAGGCCGGTGTGGAGCAGGTCAAGGATCAGCTCCAATACCTCGAGCCGTTGTTCTCCGCGTTGACCGTCGCGACATACATCGCGGTGGGCATCGCGGTGCTCATGCTCATCGCGGCCACCCTGCTGATCGGAACCACCATCCGGCTGTCGGCGTATGCCCGACGCAAGGAGATCGGCATCATGCGCCTGGTCGGAGCGTCCAACCGCTTCATCCAGACGCCGTTCGTCCTCGAAGGCGTGTTTGCGGCCTTCCTCGGCTCGGCCCTGGCCAGCGCCGCGGTCGTAGCCGGCGTGCACTTCGGAGTCAACGGCTACCTTCGGGGCCGGGTTCCGTTCATCACGACATGGGTGACGATG
This sequence comes from Microbacterium sp. BF1, assembly GCF_019279095.1. NCBI lineage: Bacteria > Bacillati > Actinomycetota > Actinomycetes > Micrococcales > Microbacteriaceae > Microbacterium > Microbacterium sp. BF1. Next base: position 1,099 of record NZ_JAGYWT010000290.1, read on the forward strand.
CAGGATGCCGCGCTCGTGGTTCCCGTGCTGATCGGCATCGGCGTCATCCTCGCCGCGCTCTCGGCCGGCTTCGCGATCCGACGCTGGCTGCGTACCTGATAGCCTGAAAGGCTGCTCGGTCGGATCGATCGATCGAGCTCATTACGGCAACAGGAGAGCATCATGCCCAGGGAACGCGGAGAGAAGGTCATCGCGACCAATCGTCGCGCACGTCACGACTACACGATCGAGAAGTCGTACGAAGCGGGGATGGTGCTCACCGGCACCGAGGTCAAGTCACTGCGTCAGGGGCGCGCCAACCTCAGCGACGGCTACGCGTTCGTCAAGGGGAACGAGGTCTTCCTCGACTCCGTGCACATCCCCGAGTACTCGCAGGGGCACTGGACGAACCTCCCTTGCAGGCGACCGACCGCCTGGTGCCGCGACTGCGCCGATGAAGGGCGCCGATGAAGGGCCTCGACAATCGGCGGAGGACGGCGGATGCTGGAACCATGGCGGCCTTCACAGCGGACAACGCATTCAGCGGATTCAGCGTCGACGACATCGACGCGGCGGAAGAGTTCTACGGCACGGCCCTCGGGCTCGATGTCGAGCGTAACGCGATGGGCTTCCTCGATCTGCGGCTGCCGAGCGGCGGGTCGATCCTCGTCTACTCGAAGCCGAACCACACGCCGGCGAGCTTCACGATCCTGAACTTCCCGGTGGCGGATGTCGATGCCGCGGTCGACGAGCTCATCGCCCGGGGCGTGCAGACCAAGATCTACAGCGACGAGGAGTTTCCCTCCGATGAGCGCGGTATCGTCCGCAGCAACGGTCGCGGCCCGGACATCGCGTGGTTCCGCGACCCGGCCGGCAATGTGCTCGCTGTCATGCAGGCCTGATTTCTGTATCTTCTTCCACTTATGTACATAAGCGGTAGAATGAAATCATGAACACGATCAGCCGCAGCGTCCCGTCGAAGGATCTTCGCGATAGCTTGGCCGACGTCCTCGGTGGAGTCGCTTATGGTTCCGAGCGTGTGGGCGTCACTCGCCACGGGAAGCTCACGGCCGTCGTGATCAGCGTGGCTGACCTGGAACTGCTCGAAGAGCTCGAGGCCGCGCGCGATGCGGCCGAGTTCGCGGCGGCCAAGGTTGCAGACGATGGACAGCGTGTGTCGCTCGATGAGCTCCTCACGGAAGTTGCGTGACCACCTATCGGGTGGAGTTCACCACAGCGGCCGCCAAAGAGCTACGCAAACTCGATGCGCAGATCCGTCGACGGGTGCTCTCCGGGATCGCCGAACTCGAGCGCGAACCCCGCCCTCATGGGGTCCGCAAACTCTCCGGCTATGACAACGCGTGGCGGGTGCGCATCGGCGACTACCGCGTTCTCTACGAAGTGATCGACGACCAGGTGCTCGTGACCGTGGTGCGGGTCGCTCACCGCCGAGACGTATACGAGATCTGAACGCCGCGCTCGGGGCGGGATCGATCTGATGCGACACCCCTTGAGCATTCGACGGCGACACCTCGGGGATCACGCTCCCCGAGGTGTCGCCGGTGCGGGTCAGTCGAAGACCGCGTCGGGGTAGAGCTCCTCGGCGATCAGCCGCACCGCCGAGACGTTGCCGAGCGTGCCGGGGAACAGGTCGGTCGAGGGCACCGCGATCAGTCGCCCGTCGCGCACGGCGGGCATGTCCGGGAAGGTCGCTGCGAGGTACGAGCGGACAGCGGCCTCCTGCGCGGAGTCGGTCACCGCGAACACGAGTGCATCGGGTGCTTCGGCGGCGAGGGATTCCGGGGTGATCTCGGCGGCGAAGAAGTCGGCGAATGCGGGGTCGTCCGGTGAGAAGACGTTGTCGGCGCCGGCGCGCTGCAGGATGTCGTATTCGATGCCGGCGCCGATCGCGGTGAGGGTGCATCCGCGCCGCCGAGGAGAAGCTGGGACAAATGAGTCACATTGTCCGGCTGGCTCTTGAACGACGACGCCCGGGCGGCGCAAACCCTAAACCTTGAGCTCCTTTAGCAGCACGGCCTAGTCGGAA
>NZ_JAGYWT010000291.1:0-3117 GCF_019279095.1 Microbacterium sp. BF1
CATCCCGATCGGTGCGCCCCTCGTGGGCGACGCGGTCGTGGGCGACCTGGCCCTCGGCGCCGGCCGCGATCCCGGGGCATCTTTCGCCGATCATCTGGAGGCGGCCGTCCGCGGAGACGCTGCGGCGTTACGGATCGTGTCCGAGATCGCTCGACGCATCGTTCTCGTGGCCGGCAGCGTGGGGCTGGTGCTCGATCCGGAAGCATTCATCCTCAGCGGCGAAGCAGCTCATCCGGCACTCGTCGCCGCGATCGTGCGGATCGCCGGCGAGTACGAGGCGCAGCTTCCCCTGCGGTTCCTCGTCTCCTCCTTCGGTCCGGAGGCTCCGCTGGTCGGCGCCGTCAACGAAGCGGCCGTTGCGCTCCGAGGCGAACTCTTCACCCGCATCCTCACGCCCGCCTCCCAGGCTGGCCGTTGAACACCACCCGTCCGAGCACCGCCGCTCGAATCACCCGACAGGATCCTCGATGACCGCACCTTCCGACCTCGCCGATCGACTCGGTCTCGCGCCCGGTGCGCGGGCGATCATCCTCAATGCGGATGATTTCGGCATGTGCCATGCGGCCAACACCGCCATCATCGACCTGCTCACAGCCGGACGCATCGACTCGACGACCGTGATGGTCCCGTGCTCGTGGTCACCGGCAGCGCTCGCCTTCGCGGCCTCCCGCACTGACCTCGACGTCGGCGTGCACCTCGTTCTCACCAGCGAATGGGCCCGCTACCGGTGGCGCCCGCTGACAGGTACCGCCACGAGCCTCGTCGACGCCGCCGGCTTCTTCCCGACCGACGTCCTGTCCGTCGAGCAGAACGCCACCGATGACGATGTCGCCGCCGAACTCGCCGCCCAGTTGCAGACCGCGCTCGACGCCGGTGTCGACGTGACGCACCTCGACAATCACATGGGCTCGGTCTACGGGCTCGTGACCGGCCGAGGCTTCCTCCGCCCGGTGTTCGAGCTCGCCGCACGACACGGTCTCCCGTTCCGGCTGCCGCGCAGCATGGACGGGGTCGGCGAGGATTCCGCGCTGCAGGCCCAACTCGACGATGCGGCGGCAGCCGCCGATGCAGCCGGCGTCGAGATCATCGATCGGCTGTGGTCGCACCCGTTCGAGCTCCTGCGCGAGGGCACACCGGATGAGGAGACGTACGAGCAGATGCGCGACGGCTTCATCGCGCTGCTGCGAGCGGCGCCGGCCGGAGTCACCGAGATCTACCTGCATCCGATGGTCGACGACGACGAGCTCCGCGCGGCTGTCGACTTCAGCGCGGCGAAGCGCGGCTACGAACTGCGACTGCTGAGCGATCCGGCCGTGCTGCAGGCGATCGAGGATGAGGCACTCGTGCGCATCGGCTGGCGCGACCTGCGTGACCTGCAAAGAGGGGACGCCCGGTGACGTCGCTGAGCGAGCGGGTGCGCGACCGACGTCTGGACGCGGCGCCGACCAGAGCGCAGACGATCGCCTTCGGCGCCTCGGGCTTCCCGACGCAGCTCATGGCGCAGACGTTCTCGGCCTTCGTCGTCTACTTCTACGTCTCTCACCTCGCCGTTCCCGCCGGATGGGTGGCGGTCGCGATGATCGCCCACGGCATCCTGAACGCGGTGCTGAACCCCGTCGTGGGCACGGTGTCCGACCGGCTGCGCACACCGTGGGGCCGGCGCATCCCCTGGATCGGCGTGGGTATCGTGCCGCTCGTCGTCGCGTTCGCGCTGGTGTGGATGCCGCCAGAGCTCCCCGTGAGCGGCCTCATCATCTGGTTCCTCGTCGTCGTCGCCGTATACGACGTGGCCTTCGTGGTCGTGGTGCTGAACATCTCCGCGCTGTTCCCCGAGATCTTCCGCACCACCGAAGAGCGCGCCCGCGGCAACGTGCCACGTCAGATCTTCGCGATCCTCGGCATGGTCCTCGGAACAGCCGGTGCGCCGGCGCTGTACAGCGCGCTCGGCTGGCCGGGCATGGCCCTGGTGCTCGGCGCCGTCTGCCTGGTGCTGCTCGTGTGGTCGTTCTTCGGGGGGATGATCGAGCGGCGGGTTCCGGAGGCAGCTTCGGAGGCCATGCGCTGGGGCGACCAGCTGACGTACACCTTCCGCAACCGCGCGTTCGTCCCCTACGTGCTCGGGTCGCTGTTCGTACAGACCTCGATCGCCGTGAGCGCAGACGCCGATGAAGACGGCCGGCACCTCGGGGATGCCGAATGCGAGGGCCTTGCTCGTCCCGAAAGCGCCGAACATGCCGATCACCACGGCATCGAGCACGACGATCGCCGTGTTCAGGCGGGTGAAGAGGCCGGACAGCAGCATCCCGAGGAGCGCGGCGCCGCCTGCCGTCACCAGATACCACTGGTTCTGGAGCGTCGCGGGCGTCTGCCCGAGCAGGATGTCGCGGATCAGACCTCCGCCCATGCCGATCATGATGCCGATGATGGCGACACCCAGCCAATCGAGCCGACGCTGGCCCTGGAACCCCGATGCGAACATCGCGCCCTGGACCCCGCCGAGGCCGACGCCGAGCAGGTCCGCCCACAGCGGAATGGTGAAGAGCGGTTCGGTCACGCGTCCATTCTCGCGCACGGAGGATAATCGAAGGGTGCCCACCTATCGAGACGAAGCGGTGATCCTGCGCACCCACAAACTCGGTGAGGCGGATCGCATCGTCACGATGCTCTCGCGACGCCACGGCAAGGTCAGGGCGGTGGCCAAGGGCGTGCGCCGGACGTCGTCGAAATTCGGTGCCAGGCTCGAGCCGTTCATGGTGGCCGACGTGCAGCTCTACCAGGGCCGCTCCCTCGATATCGTGCAGCAGGCCGAGTCGCTCGGCTCCTACGGAACGGACATCGCCGCGCACTACGACCGCTTCACCGCGGCGAACGCCATGGTCGAGACCGCCGACCGCCTGAGCGACGCGGAGGCGACTCCCGATCAGTACCTGCTCCTCGTGGGTGGACTGCGGGCGCTGTCGCGCGGAGAGCACGTCGCCCGGAGCATCCTCGATTCGTATCTCCTGCGGGTCATGTCGTGTCGAGCCGTCGGGACGCAGCGCCTCGACGACCGAGACCGCATCGCTCTCGGTCATGCCGTTGCGATGAGCGATCTCGAGCAGTCCGACGAGGTCGACG
>NZ_JAGYWT010000292.1:0-3108 GCF_019279095.1 Microbacterium sp. BF1
CGCCTCACCCTCGTCCCCGACACCGGAGATGAGGTGACCGACCAGCCCGTCCTCGAACTCAGCGCCTAACCGAAACCAACAGCAGAAGGATCACCGACCGCTACACCACTCGCCGGGGCTTGACCTCCGGTAAAGCCACTTCCCGCCCACGAAACGGCGAACGGACCCCGATTAAGTTACCTGCGCCGCATCTCGCGGACGAAGATCCAGATGAGCCAGATGCCACCAGTGATCAGCGTCAGGATCGCGTCGAACAAGAAACTTCCAAAGCCGTATTTCTTAGTCTTCCCCATGAGAGGAAGCATAGGGGTTGTGGCAGAGCAGCCCAGCAGTTCATCACGATCCGGTGACGGAGCGGACGTTGGTCAGCCCACGGGTGTCATGGCGTCTATTTCGCCCATATGCTGACCTGGGTTTGGGGGCTGAGACCCCGCAACCGCACAGCTTCCAGAACAAGAGAAAGTACATCCTTGAACGCACAGCGCGGGGCCGGCTTGATCGCCGCAATCGTCCTCATGATGACCTTGACCGCGTGCGGCTCCGGCGAAGAAGTCGAGATGCCCGACGTCGTCGGCTCGCCTCTCGACACGGCGAAAAGTGACATCGAGCGCGCCGGATACAGCAGTGATCTTGAGGTGCTCGGCGGGGGGGTGTTCGGCATCGTGGACGACTCCGCCTGGATCGTCTGCGAGCAGCTGCCCGCCGCGGGCGAGGCGATCGCCAAGCAGCCACGCCTCACCGTCGACCGCTCGTGCGGCAACGAGGATGAGCCGGTCGAGGAAGAGCCGGTCGAGGAAGGGCAGTCGGATGCTGAGCCGACACCCCAAGCGTCGATCAGTGCGAACGTAGTTGACACCACGGTCGATGAGCTGCTGGACCGATTGAACTCGGCACAATTGGGCGGCATCCAGACCGGGGATCAGTTTCGGTTCACGGGTGAGCTCATGGGGGCGGAATACTGGTCGACCGGTGCGTCAGGAGAATACACGGTCCTCTTCAAGGCGCACGGCGGCGCCGACGACCTATTCGTGTTCGTCGATCAATCCGAGACTGTCGGCTGGACCGACGGCACCATCGTCGAGGTCGTGGTGGAGAGCGGCGAGGCCACAATCAACGGCGAGACCACGGATGGATGGCTGCGCGTCATCGCCGTGACCGGGCCCTAAGCCGTCGCAGCCTAACAGCGCTGCACGGTCCCACTCCTTCTGGATTGCGGATGTGCACGTGAGGGACGCTCCGCGAGGCTACGACGGGTGCCTATCGCCGGATGGCGGGTTCGCCTCGTATTGATTCTTGTGCAGTGAGGACGAGGAACGCTGCTACTTCCCCAACGGGGAGGAAGCCGGCATCTGACGCCGCACTATCCCAGGGGCTCGATGAGCACTCGCTCAACGCAGCGCCACGGAGTGGTCTGACCCGACCCAGTAGACCTGGATTCCTAACTGCTGGAGTGCGGGCGCAATGTGCCCGATCTCGAGGTGATGGAACTCGGAGGCCGGCAGAGCAAGCGCAGCGTCAGCTTCCCCAGCAGATGTAACTCGCATCGCCCGAACCACCGCGACGGAGACGTGCGTCTTCACCTGGTTTCGGGTAAATGGTTTGCCGAACCGAGACGACGTGCTCTTGGAGCTACCGTCGCCTTTGGCTTCGATGATGAGGCGCTGATCACCCCGACTAGCCACGATGTCATCCCCGTGCTGGTGGCTCAGAGCGAACGAGTCGATCGTCCAACCCTCGAGCTCCAGGTGCCCCATCACTGCCCGTACAACATCATCTTCATAGAGGAACGAGGTACCTACGCACGGCGAGCCCTCGCCGTGCGTCCCGTGAGCTGCCGTCATAGCGCGACTCTAGGCCTTGACGCATCGGCAGTGAACTATCACTCGTGCCAGCATGCAGCGTATGGAACTCGATCGCTCCGGTGAGCCCGCATTCAGCGAATCTAGCTCGGCGAGGGTGAGCATCGACGGTATTGCCACCATGGCCATGCGGTGTCCGCGAGGGGATCGTCTAGTGAGATCCCATTCCGGAGTACCGCCGCTGTCAGTGTCCGAAGTCGTCGGCACAGCTGCCCCTAGTAATTCGGGCATTGTGCTGGGGACTGTGGACAACGCCCGATCTGTACTGGTGTGCACAAACCGACACTTTGCGGGCTCTTCGCAGTTGAGGGTGTAGCCAGCGTCGGTCGAACCAGCCGAGAGGCAGCCGCTGCAGGTGCCGGACGATGCGGGTGCTGCAGCTCGGCGTCGGCGAGGTGGCTCACCATGCCCGACAGGAACGCCGCCCCGAAGCTGACGAAGAGCGCGGCCACCGCGACGACGACGATCGTCCACATCCGGCCGGCGTCGACCTCACCGCCCGCCAGTGCGGGCAGCAGGGTGCGCGCAAGCTCCACGATCGCGATGAAAGGGATGACGCCGCTGATCGCGCCGATCACGCTCAAGGCGATGATGCCAGCAAGGCTGCGGGCACCGGGGCGAAGAACGACTCCTGCGTCGTCGCGCCGCCGTTTCGTTCCACATCCATCGCGACTCCCTCGCACCGTAGAAAGCGACCGCTCGTAGAGTGAACGGTGTTCTAATCTCCGCCGCGAGCCTACAAGTAAGGTGACCCTTACTTCAACCCATCGCGGCGGCCCGCGGACGCGGAGTGAGCAGAAGCGGGCACGAAGGCACCGAACGCAAGACGTCCACCCCCATTGCGGCGTGCACTCATTAATGAGTACGATCCATTTCAGAAGGAGGAACGGATGTCCGCTACGAACGCAGTCAGTCGAAGGTCGAGGTCGATGGAGGCCAAGCAGCGGCGGATCTCCGAGGCGGCAGCCGAACTGTTCGACGCCGAGGGCTTCAGCGCCGTGACCACCCAGCAGATCTCGGACCGGGCAGACGTGGCCGCAGGCACTCTGTTCCGGTACGCCGCTTCGAAGAGCGAGTTGCTGTTGATGGTCTACAACTCCAAGCTCGACGAGGCGCTTCGCGCCCCACCGGCCGCACGATCCTCACCGCCGCCATGGTGCTGGCGGTCATGGTCGTACCGATCATCACGGCAATCTGCCGCGAGATCTTCCTGCAGACGCCTCGACTGCATGAGGAAGCCGCTCTCGCC
>NZ_JAGYWT010000293.1:0-3092 GCF_019279095.1 Microbacterium sp. BF1
GGCGTTCACGAACCCGAACCGTCCGTAGGTCCGCGCCAGCATCCGTGCGTCGGCGTGCGGATCGTCCATCAGCTCGCGAGCCTCGGCGTCCCGCGTCGTGAGGTCCGGCCTCATGACCCGGGCGAGGCGACGACGGTCATCAGCGCGCTCTCCGCCGTCAGACCGGGACCGAACGCCATCGCGGAGACCCGGTCGCCGGCGCTCGCCCCCTCCACCTCCAGGATGCGCTTGAGGACGAACAGCACGGTCGCACTGGACATGTTGCCGTTCTCCCGCAGCACGTCCCTGGCCGGGCGCAGCTGCGCATCGCTGAGGCGTAGCCGCTCCTGCACCTTGTCGAGGATGCTCCGCCCGCCGGGATGGATGGCCCAGTGCTGGACCGCATCCCCCACGCTTCCGGCCTCGAAGGCCTCGCCGAGACCCTCCTCGGCGCCGTACAACGGCCGGAGCGCACCGATGATCGTCTCGCCGATGATCTGCGGGACGGCCGTGGAGAGGATCATCTCGAAACCGGTGTCGCCGATCGTCCAGGCCATGTCCTTCTCCCCCTCCGGCGCGATGGCCGTGTGGAAGCGGTCAAGGCGCAACCCGGTCGACGCGGACGGGAGATCGCGCGCGGTGACGATCCCGGCGGCCGCACCGTCGGCGAACAGGGACGACGCGACGATCGTGTCGGGATTCTCCGAGGAACGCAGGTGCAGAGTGCACAGCTCGACGCTCACGACGAGGACCACGGCGTTCTCATCCGCGGCGCAGAACTGACTCGCGGCCCTGAGCGCAGGCATCGAGGCGTAGCAGCCCATGAAGCCGAGGTGGAAACGCTGCACCGCGTCGGACAGCCCGAGCGCACGCACGATCTCGTATTCCGGCCCCGGGGCATGGAACCCGGTGCAGGAGACCGTGATGACGTGGGTCACATCGGCCGGCTCGAGGTCAGGGTCGGAGTCGATCGCCCGCCGGGCGGCCTCGACGAAGAGCTTCGTGGCCTCTCGGGCGTAGAAGTCGTTGCGCGCCTTGGTGCCGGGGGCGAGCAGCATCCCCGATCCGCGGTCGAAGAACACGGGGTCTGTCGCTTCGGAATCCAGCGACAGCTCGTCGATCACGGTGTGCCGGGTGTCGATGCCCGAGACGTTGAACGACGTCGTGACGATGCGCTGCGCCAGCCGCCCGAGGCCGGGCTGCTGCGCGAAGACGTCACGCACCTGATCCTGGACGAGAACGGTATCGGGGACGATCGTCTGCAGCGATCGAAGCACAGGCGGTCGGCTCATGGTGCCACTCAAGCACTGCGCACCGCCCCGGGGGGAAGGGGTTGCGCGCGACCGCGGTCTGCCCTAGAAGCCGAGCGCCCTGGCGAGCTTGGAGTCGGATGCCGATTCGCGGCCTCCGGCAGCCAGCACCGCCTGCTCCACCGCCGCGAAGAACGCGGTGCGTCCCGCCTCATCAGCCGGCGCCGCGGGCCCCAGCTCCATCTCCCACTCACGCCATTCGCGTTTCACGTTCTGGCGCAGGTCGCTCGCTCGCACCCGGTCGTCGACGAACTCGGCGACGACGCCGTCCGGGCCGGTGAGCAGATAGGCGGTGCGGTCGTTCTCGATGCGGGCGAGTGGGGTGAGCGGTGCGCTCGTCCACTCCGACACGGTCGTGGCGACCGCAGAGGGGAGCGCGTCGCCCTCCCCTAGAGGCCAGCCGAGCTCGAGTCGACCGTCTCCCTGTCGGGGACCTTTCACATGCCAGCCCTCGTCGGGCCCGCCGGTGCGACGACGCAATGCCACGCCGGCGCGCGAGAGCGTGCCGTCAGCGGTGTCGAAGTACTGGGCGTCCAGCGTGCGCAGCACACCGGGGCTGACCGTGTCGACGCCCGGGAGCGCCTCCCATCGCGGCAACGGGGTCTCCGGATCGACGTCGTACTTGCGCTCGACCTCGACCGTGCGGGAGGGCTCAGTCATCGTCGAGCGTGAGGTCCTCGAGAGACTCTTCGAACCAGTAGTCGATCTCCGTGGGGCCGTCGGCGGGGCCGGTGTTCTGCGGCTCGCCGCGGCGGTTGTACACCACCTGCGTCTCGCTGTAGGGAACGATCAGCTTGTCGTCCGCGTCGCCGAGGGGGATGATCTGCCCGTCGAGCGGGCCGCCGTGAAGTCGTGCGAGTGCCATGTGCTCAGGGTAGCGCCGTCGTCGCGGTATCGGTGCGAGGCAGGCGGAATCAACCGAGGACGACACCGAGAAGGGCGCCGGCGATCATCCAGGGACCGAAGGCGATGCGGGTGGAGCCGTTCGCTCTCCGCAGCAGGATGAGCACGAGCGCGTAGAGCGCTCCCAGCACGAAGGCCGCGGCCGCCCCGATCGCGAGTGCCTGCCAGCCGTGCCAGGCCAGCACCAGCCCGATGACGGCGGCGAGCTTCACGTCTCCGCCTCCCATCCCCGCACGGCTGAGCGCCCGCAGCACCGCATAGAAGCTCCCGAGGATCACCATTCCCAGCAGGGCACGAACGAGCGGCGCCCCCTGCCCCGTGGCCAGGGTGTCGACGGCGACGAGCGCGAGCAGGCAGCCGAGCGTCGACAGCACGATCCTGTTTGGGAGGCGATGCGTGCGGGCGTCGATCACGATGAGCCACGCGCCGACGCCGATCAGTGCGGCGTGCACGAGGGCGATGAGGGCGAGCCGGATGTCCATCCCCGCAGGTTAGGAGATCGGCGGCCCTCGCTCCGACTCCCTGTGGAGAACCCCTGGCCGATGTCCGATGTGCGAACTATCGTCATTCACACGGGTTGTTATATTAGAATATATCTTCGAGAAAGGATGCAGGTGATCGGGCTCGATGCAATCGCCTCGCTCTCTCCGGCGGGCGACTCCCGCGCGGGAGAAGTGCTGCGCCTGCGTCGCGAGATCAACCGGATGCAACGACGGCGCAGCGAACATGCGCTGCTCCCCCTCGACCCCGCCTTCGCCGCGCTCCTTCCGGAGCTACCCGCTCACCCGAGGCAGGTGGGTCCGAGCAGTGACTTGAGGTCACCGAACAGATCCGCGGACACCTTGACCGGCATGGGCACTTCGAAGACCTTCGCCGTGCCGCCACGGTGCACGCGAAGCA